>JBIPLL010000012.1:0-16603 GCA_044368425.1 Beijerinckiaceae bacterium | reverse complement strand
CCCGCACCACGACGACGGCCCCCGTGCCGGTCAGGAGGCTGCGCCTGTCCTGACCCGCAACGCCGCTGAGAGCCCGCTGGCCTGGCTGCGTCACCGTCGCGGCCGCGACGGCTCGCCGCTGCTTGGCGATGCGGCTTTTGCGGCGGGCGAGCGTCTGCGTGCCGATCTGACCCGGGCGGCGTTGGTGGCGGGGCCGGGCGCGGGCTGGTCTGCGGCCGGGCGCGTCGATGGCGGCGGCTGGCGGCCCGATCGGCTCAACCAGAACGAGGCCGTTCTGGCGGCCCGCCAGCGCGTGCGTCGTGCACTGGAGGCCGTCGGGCCGGACTTCGCCGGGCTGCTTGTCGATGTCTGCGGATTTCTCAAGCCGATCGCCGATCTGGAAGCGGAGCAGAACTGGCCCGTGCGGTCCGGAAAGGTGATCCTGCGCCTGGCGCTTGAGGCGCTGGCCCGTCATTACGGCCTGTCGGATGAGGGCCGTGGGCAGCGCAACCCTCGCCATCTCGCCGTCTGGCGGGATCTCGACGCCAGACCGGTCATGCGCTCGCCCGATGTCCCGGCCTCGCCCTAGGGTCAAACCTAGGCCTGCGCGGCGGCGGCCTGCGCCTTCACTGCCTCGCGCCGGATGCGCTCCATCATGGAGCGCACGCCGTTCGAGCGCTGCGGTGTCAGGTGGGCCGACAGCCCCAGCTCCTTGAACAAGCCGAGTGCGTCCGTTTCCAGGATCTCGGCGGGTGTCTTGCCGGAATGGATCGCGAGCATCAGGGCAACGAGGCCGCGCACGATATGGGCGTCGCTGTCCCCGTCGAAGCGCACGACAGGCCCCGCCGCACCCGGCTCGACATGGGTGGTGAGCCAGACCTGGCTCGCGCAGCCGAGCACCTTGTTGGCTTCCGTGCGCTCCGCCTCGGGAAAG
Source organism: Beijerinckiaceae bacterium (assembly GCA_044368425.1). Taxonomy (GTDB): domain Bacteria; phylum Pseudomonadota; class Alphaproteobacteria; order Rhizobiales; family Beijerinckiaceae; genus JBIPLL01. The sequence continues at coordinate 15,690 of JBIPLL010000012.1, read as the reverse complement.
GGGGGCAGCTTGCGCCCCAGCTCGATCACGTAGCGATACTTTTCGTCCCAGTCGTCGATGAGGGCGAAGGTTTCGAGAATTTCGTCGAGCGGCGGCAGCATGTGTCGATGTCCGATCTGGCGGCTTCGCGCCGCATGGCCCCGACGGGCCTGGCTGGCGTTCCATATAGTCCGGCGCGCGCCGCAGCCCAACCCCGCGCAGAGGCTGCCGTGGCGTCGCCTGCCGGCGGCTGGTGACGGATCGTTTACGATACTTCGAGAACGCAGCCGGCTGCATGCCGGAAATGCCGTGTTCGGGGGACTTTGGCGCTTGTCGGCGCGTTCCGGTGACGCCGGTTTAGGGTTGGCTTAAGCGCCGGCTGGCAGGGTCGGCTCATCTGAAACGCGGACTGACCGCAAGGACAACCCGTTGCTGTCGATTTCGGCACTGGCATTTGAGGAACGCATCCGGGCGCTGGTTCATCCCAGCGTCGCGCAGGACGACGAGCTGCGCGAGCGGCATGTCCGCTTCCTGATGTCGCGTCTTCTTGCCGTCGCCGCCACACTTGCCGCGATGCCGGTCTATCTCGCGCTGGCGGGTGTGCCGGGCCTCACCGAGAGCCTCGCCTTTGCCTGTCTGGTCTTGCCGCTTGCGGCGGTGCTGATGCTGTCCCGTACGGGACGTCTCGATCGCGCCATAGGGCTGTCGGCCTTCGCGATGTCGGGTCTCGTCGTCATCCTGTCGCTGGGCACGGGCGGCCTGAAGTCGCCGGTGATCGTCTGGTTCATCGCGATCCCGCTCGAGGCGATCTTCTCGGGCTCGGTCCGTTCCGTCAGGCTGACGGTTGCTGCTGCCAGTGCCGGCCTGATCGCGCTGGCCGGCTGCGATCTCGCGGGCCTTGCTGCGGCCACGACACCCTGGTCGCTGCATCTTGCAGTCCCGATCATGGCGCTCTCGGCCATTTCGCATGTCAGCGCTGTCGGGCTTGCTCTCGCCCGGGCGGACATGGCTCATCGCCAGTCGCGCGTCGTCCGGGATGCGCGGGACGAGGCGATTCTCGACGCCGTCGGCGATCTCGTCACCTGGCACGATTCGACAGGGGGCGTGTCCTTCGCCAGCCAGTCGGCGATGCGCCTGCTCGGCGTCACGCCGCACGAGCTGATCGGCCGCGGCCTGTTCGAGCGCGTTCTGGTCGCCGACCGTCCGGCTTTCCTCACGAGTCTCTCCGATGCCGTGCGCGGCATCGAGGCCGGCGCCACGCTCCTGCGGCTGCGCACCGACGTTCCCATGCCGGATGGCCAGACGGGCGGGCATATCTGGGTCGAGATGAAGGCGCGCCGCATCGTCACGAGCGACGCGCGCGCCGTCGTCGTCGCCGTGCTCCGCGATGTCACGCAGCGCAAGTTCCACGAGGACGAGATCGAGCTGGCCCGCTCCGAGGCCGTGAAGGCGAACGAGCTGAAGGGCCGCTTCCTCGGCACGGTCAGCCACGAGCTGCGCACGCCCCTGAACGCCATCATCGGATTTTCCGAGATCCTCGGTTCCGATACGATGGGCGTGATGGATGACGAGCGCCGGCGCGAATATGCCCGCATCATCCATTCATCCGGGCACCACCTGCTCGAGGTCGTCAACACGCTCCTCGACATTTCCAAGATCGAAACAGGCAACTTCGATCTCAACCCGGAGCCGTTCTCGGCGGTGTCGCTGGCGGGCAGCTGCTGCGACCTCATGCAGCTCAAGGCGGAGAAGGCGCAGATCCGCCTTGTGCGCGATTGGCGTCATGACCTCTCCGACATCGTCGCCGACCGCCGCGCGCTGAAGCAGGTGCTGATCAACCTCCTGTCCAACGCGGTGAAGTTCACGCCCGAGCGTGGCGTCGTCACAGTCTCGCTGCGCCAGACGGCCGAGCGGCTGGAACTGATCGTCTCGGATACCGGCATCGGCATCGCGGAGCAGGATCTCCCGCGCATCGGCAACCCGTTCTTCCAGGCGCGCTCGACCTATGATCGCCCCTATGAGGGCACCGGGCTCGGCCTGTCTGTCGTGCGCGGCATCGTCAGTCTTCATGGCGGGACATTCGACGTCTCCAGCAGGCAGGGCCTTGGCACCACCGTTACGGTGAGCCTGCCGATCGACTGCCGTCTGCCCGCCCCCTCGCGTATCACCTCGCTGCATCGCGAGCCTTCCGCGAATATCGAACGGGCGGTCTCGCCCATGCGTCTGAGTGCCTGAGGAGCAGCCTGCCATGATCGCCGAGCGCCAGGAACCAGCCCGCCGCCGCGGCTCCCGCGCCGTGGCCCTGCCCGCGCCTCGACGCCCGGGCATGTCGCTGCTGCAGGCCGCGATCCGTCGGCCCGGCCAGACATTGTTCTATGCAGCCGGCGTCGCCTTCGGCCTTGCCATCTGCATCAACGCCCTCATGCTGCAGGGCGCCCGCCATCCCGCCCCGCTTTTCTCGCCCACGCCGGCAGGCCACATCGCGCCTCTCCCGCCGCCGCGTCCGGTCGAGCGGGCGGCGCCCGCCACGCAGGCGTCCGCCACGCCGACCCAGGCTGCGGCTCAACCGGCAGCCCAGCCCGTTCCCGTGCCGAAGCCCGTTCCGCGCGATGCCATCGGCGAGCTCCTGAAGGGCAATGCTCCGGGAGCCGGCCAGCCGGCCGCCGCACAGGCGTCCGAGGCGACAGGCCCGGCGGCCAGTGCCCAGCGCGCTCTGACCCGTCTCGGCTATGGCCCGCTGCGGGCCGACGGAGTGCTCGGCTCGGGCACGCGCGCCGCGCTCGAGCGCTTCGAGCGTGACCGCAGGCTGCCCGTGACCGGAGAGCTCAATCCACGCACTGCGCGCGAGCTGGCATCTGCCTCCGGCATCGCGATCGAGTGAGGCGACGCAGCACAGGCCCGTTCCAAATCGCCTCCGGCAGTCTATAAGCCCCGGACCGCTTCAGCCGGGGAGGGCGCATGCGCCTGCGCGCCGATTTCTGGGTTTCCGCCTATATCCGGCGCTGCGCCGTCGATGGGGTTCATGCGGTCCTGCGCCGCCGCGGTGCGGCGGAAGCAGGCGCGATCTTCATCAAGGTCGACCGCCTCGACGGCTCCGCCTGTCTTTACGGGCCGGCGCCGCAGGCTCTCGTCGAGGACGGCCGCGGCGACAGGCTGTTCGTGCCGATGACCGCGCCCGATGCGACGCCCCTCGACGCCGAGGATCGCCTGCGCAAGGAAATGGCCTTCGACCCGGACCTCTGGATTGTCGAGGTCGAGGACCGCCAGGGCCGGTCCTTCCTCGATCTGGCGGCTGCCGACCGCTGATTCAGCCCGCTTCGCCCAGATCCCGGGACAGGTCGCTGCGCGCGGCGGCAGGCTTCTGGCGCACCGGGCGAAGGGTCGCGCGAAGCATCGGACGCGGCTCGCCGGCAAATTGCGGCGCCATCGCCGCCCCGCGTGCCGGCCGCACGACCTCTTCGGAGAAGGCGACCGTCACCAGCCGGACCGCGACGTCACGGCGCATGTCGCGAGCCAGATCGACCAGTGCCTTTACCCGCCGCGCATCATGCGACAGGGCAGGCTGGCGCGAGAGCAGGATGGCGGCGATCTCCTCGGGGAAACAGCCCGCCATGACCAGCGCCATCACCAGCAATTCGCCTCCGTCATCCTCCGCGATGGCATCGACGGCAGCAGACGGCAGGGCACACAGACGCCCGAGTTGCGTGCGGAACATGTCCTCCTCGCGCCGCCGGGCCAGCAGGACCAATGTCTCGATATCCGCTTCGTCGGCAAGTTCGGGCGTTTGGACCAAAGGCATGCCGGGCAGCCGCTGGGGTGCGCTCGCGCGTCCGATCAGCATCGCGCGCGCCCCGGCATCGAGCCAGGGGAGCAGGCGGGCTCCATCCTCCACCATGACGTCCTGGCGGCCGACAAGGGCGGCGCACAGGTCGGGTCGCCCCGATGCGCGCGCGAGCAGGATGTCGAGCGCCGCCCCCGGCAATGGCCTTGGGCCCGTCTGCGCGATCCGGCTGTCGATGATGGCGTCATCCCGGTCGATGAGGCGCAGGACGACGCTCTCGCTGCCGTCGGCCCGCCCGGCCAGCGCGCGTGCGGACAGGATGTCGCCTTGATCGGCCAGGACGAGGGCCGCTTCTGCGGGAAGGAGCGGGGCATTCGCAATGAAGGCGGCCGCCACGAGCCCCTGCCGGGCCATCAGGGCCGCGCTCACCGAATGCGGAAGATCGGAAAGCCGCGCGAGCTTGCCCGCGATCTGCGCGAGCGTCTCGTCCTCGATCAGCGGAATGAGTTCGAGCGCAAGCCGGCTGAAGCTGTCCAGCATGTCGGGTGTGCGCTCGCGCGCCGCCAGCAGCAGGTCCGCCTGGACCCGCAGGATCACGGGCCGGGGGTCGAGGCCCTTCTCGCGCGCCATGGCGATGAATTCCGGCAGTTCGGCAAAGGCATTCGACATGGCCGACGGATTCTGGAGCGGGTTTCCTGAAGGGTTATGCGGGGTCATCCGGTCCACTCGTGGCTGGCCCGCCCATGCGGCGGTTCGCGATGCCGGAACAATGCCGCGCGATCCGTTAGCGCGACGTTAACCATAAGCCCCTTTGATGTCGTCAAGCGCTCAGGCTGGCGGCTGTCTCCCGACAGTCGGTGCGGCCGCACGGCGCGAGGCTGCGAGTTGATGCGTTCCGCGCCGGATATCCGCCGCCCGATTGCAGGGGGCATGGCCGGCGGCCACCGATGCGGCCTGTGCCGCGAGACCCGAACGGGAGCATGCAGCATGGCGATCCAGAGCGGCCGATCCGCACAGCTGATTCCTTTTCGCCGAAAGGCGTCCGAGCCGATCATGTCCGGGCCGATCATGTCCGAGCCCCCTCTGCGCGAGACCCTTCCGCGCGAGACCCTTCCGCGCGAACCCGCCCCGTCGCACGGTCCGGCCACGATCCTGTTCTTCACCGGCATCCGCTATGAGCGCATGGCCACCTCGCCCGCAGCCGGCGGACAGGACGACCCGGACCGCCCGCGCGACCCCGCCGGCGGCCCCGCGGCGCTTGCGACCGCAAGCCCCCAGCCCCGCAACCGGCGTCCCCGCAAGCGCGCATGAACCACAAGATGCAAGGCAGCAGGGCCAGGATCGCGCCGCGCATGATTGCGGCGACGAGCGCACTGGCCATGGCGCTGCCGCTTGCGGCCTGCGTGGAGCAGGGCGATCTCGGTCGTCCGCGTCCGTCCGTCTGGAACCAGACGATCTACCCGCTTGTCGGCGGCTATACGGCGTCCTGGCGCGGTGAGCCGGTCTCGGGTTTCGCCTTCACCGATGAGGAGCGCGAGCTGCGCGACCGCGCCTTTCGCTTCATCATGCCGGCCCATGAACGCGCCTTCTTCGAGCGCCAGCTCGCCGAACTCGCCCGCACGCGCGTGATCCCGCGCAGCTGGATGATCGAGGACGACGCCGTATATCGCCGGGCGCTGCGCTCCGACGACATGGCCTCTCCAGCCCACCGCTACCGGCGCCTGAGCGAGGATATCTCCGCGGACCGGACCCTGCTCGCGGCGATCACGGTCACGGCGAAGCGCGTGCTGGCGGGCGATCAGGTGCGCAACAAGACGATGAGGATCATCCCCGACCTCGCGGCTGCGGACCGGGTCGATGCGATGGCACGCATTGCCGAAAACTGTCTTCTGGTGCGCTGGATCGGGGATTCGGTCGATATCCGCCGCGTGCAATATCGCCATGCGCTCGAAAGGCTGGTCATCGAGACGCCGCAGGGTCAGGCCATCGAGGCGGAGCGGATGCTGGTCGCCTTCGAGCGCACACCCAACGAACTGACCCGCCTCGCCTGCGGCGACGACGACGTGCCGTCGGCCATGCCTCGCCCGACCGGCCCCTCGAAATCGGTCATCAGCAAGTAGAGCGGCCTGCCGTCAGGGCGCGGGCATTGGCGCCGGCTGGCAGCGCAAGGCCGCCACGGCCGCTTCAGCCTGCGCCTGCTGGCTGGGAAGCAGGACGAGGGCCCGGACCAGAACCAGACCGCGTGCGCCCGGCACGACCACGCGCAGGTCGGTGGAGGGGTCGTCGGCGTCTTCCTGCGCCTCGAGGTCGTCGAGCTGGCGCTGCGTGAACAGCACGAGCACGAGCTGTCCGCGTGTCGCCGCCCTGTCGGAGACCGCATAGACCACGCCGCCGCGCTCGCCATGCACCGAGAGCGATTGCGGCAGTGCGCCCACCGGCAGCGTCACGCGCAGCGGACTCTGCGCGAGGTCGAACCGGCACAAGGCCTGCGTTGCGGCCGGATCGAGATCGCGCCCGAACTCGTCCGGTGTTGCCGCCTCGACCGTGCCCGGTGCATCCGGCCGCGTAAATGTCACGGTCTGGTTGAGCGTCGTCGCATCCTCCAGCCGTCGATAGGCACTGTGGTCGCCGAGCAGCGGCAGCGTGAGCACGGCCACGAGATGAACGATCGCGGCCAGAATCAGGCCCTGCACCACAACGAACAGAGTTGTGCCGAAGCGAACGCGGCGCCGGGCATGCAGGGCAAGCGCCGCGAGCCTGCGCCCGGACATGCGCAGGCGCGAGCGCGGCAATGCCTGCCCGGATACCGGTGTGCTGCTGTCGGGAGCGTGAGCGCCGTTCATCGGCTGCACCCCTGCCTGACGAGGGAAGGCAGCGACGCTTTGTCGAGAGCTGTCGCGCTGCCCGCAACCGGGGTATCGTAGAGGCGCAGCAGGAGCTGGAACTCGCCGCGCGCGGGAGATGGCAGCCAGTCGCCGCTCGCCAGCGTTGGCGAAATCGTGATCGCGATGCGCCCGGCCTCGTCGCGCAGGACTTCCGCCGAGGTGAAGCCGGTTCGCGGCCAGGGCGGCGCTTGCGTGGCGGCGCTCTGTGTCACGGGGAGCCGGCCATTCCGGTCGGCCAGCGTCAGCGTCCAGGCCCGCGCCGGAGGCAGGCGACCGCCAAGGCGATAGGAACAGCCCCCGCGCAGCGCCTCGCCGGCATCGTCATGCCGTGCCACCAGCGCGAGCCCCTCGCCGAGCCCCAGCGGCAGCAATCCCTGTCTGGCGATCAGCGCGCGGCTATACGGATCGGCATCCATGGCGCCCTGTCGCGGCCATGTCACCCACACACCGGCCCGGATGGCGCCGGGCGGGTCGGCTTGCGTCAGCATGTACCAGGCCGAGCCGAAGCCCCCCGTGAGGCCGAGCGCAATCACCCCCGCGATGGTCAGCGGAGCGGTCACGCGCGCACGTCCCGGATGGCGCTTTGCATTGTCATGGTCTGCAATCGCATCGCGGCAGGCTCCCCGCTTCAGCGTATCGCGATTCGCCGCGTCTCGGCGGGGCTTGCTGTTCTGGCGGGGATGGCCGCCTCGGCAAGGCTCGGCACCTGTCCCCCGCCGCGCAGCGACTGCACCTTGCGTGCGCTGGTCTTGCCGAAGAGCTGCTCGATGCCGGTCAGCACCTCGACGGAGCGCCGGGACAGCGTGACCGGTGCGCTCGCATTCGGCCGCACCTCCACGAGCGAGGCCGCTCCCGGGCGTGCGGGCCGTGCCGCGACGGCGGGAGCCTCGACCGGCACGCCGGGGATGGGGCGGATATCCAGTCCCTGATGGGCGAAGCTCATCACCTCGCGGAAGGTCATGGCCGGCAGCGAGCCCCCGGTCATGTTGTTGGTCGAACTGGAATCGTCATTGCCATACCAGACGCCGGTGACGAGATTGCCCGTATAGCCGACATACCAGGCGTCCTTGTAGCCGTTGGTCGTGCCGGTCTTGCCGGCCGACTTGATGCCGTCAAGCGCCGCGCGCCGGCCCGTGCCCTCTTCCGGCACCTTGGACAGCATGTAGTTCATGTCGTTGACCACGCCCGTTGCGAGTACCTGCGCGGGTTCGCCCGCGTCGCGGTCATGCCGCCAGATGATGTCGCCCAGCGAATTGCGGATCTCGACGGCGGCATAGGGCGCGGCCTTGCGCCCCCCATTGGCGAGGACGGCATAGCCCGCCGTCATGTCGAGCACCGTGACCTCCGCCGCGCCGATGGGCAGCGAGACCGTGTCGGTCAGCGGCGAGTTGAGCCCCATGGCACGGCTGGTCTCGATGATCCTGGCCCGCCCGAGCCGCGCGGCCCGCGCCTCGTGCGTTTCACCCATGGCGCGCCCGATCTGGATCGACATGCGCACCGGGATCGTATTGATCGACTTGGCAAGCGCGGTCGTCAGCGGCATCGAGCCGGCATAGGAGCGACCGTAATTGTTGGGGCACCAGTTGCCGATGCAGACCGGAGCATCGGTCACGATCGTATTGGGCTTGTACAGTCCCGCCGACAGGGCCGCCGCATAGACGAATGTCTTGAAGGACGAGCCGGGCTGGCGCAGCGCATCGGTGGCCCTGTTGAACTGGCTCACGCCATAATCGCGCCCGCCAACCATGGCCCGTACGGCCCCGTCGGCCTCCATCGTGACCAGAGCCGCCTGTTTCGCCCCGTAATCCGACCCGAATTGCCGCAGGATCGTCTCGACGGCCGCTTCGGCATGGCGCTGGAGATTGACGTCCAGCGGGGTGCGCACCGTCAGGACCCGGTCGTCGCCGAGCTTGCCCGTGTCGGCAAGCGCCTTCACTTCCAGGAAGGCCCAGTCCAGATAATGGTCGGGCGTCGTCTCGCGGCGCCGGTCGACGGCCGTCGCGGGATTGCGCCGGGCCGTCTGGATCTGGCCTTCCGTCAGGAATCCGGCCTCGACCATGTTGGACAGCACGTCGTTGGCGCGCGCGCGGGCCGCCGGCAGATTGACATGCGGCGCATATTTCGCCGGCGCCTTGAACAGGCCCGCCAGCATGGCCGATTCAGCCAGCGTCACATCGCGCACGGACTTGCCGAAATAGAACTGGCTTGCCGCCGCGACGCCAAAGGCGCCGCCGCCCATATAGGCACGGTCCAGATAGAGCTTCAGGATGTCGCGCTTGCTGAGCCGCGTTTCGAGCCAGATCGCGAGGAAGGCTTCCTTGATCTTGCGCTCGAGCGAACGCTCGTTGGTCAGGAAGATGTTCTTGGCCAACTGCTGCGTGATCGACGAGCCGCCCTGCACGACACCGGAGGCCCTCGCATTGGCCAGCAGGGCCCGGAATGTGCCGAATATGTCGATGCCGAAATGCTCGTAGAAGCGCCTGTCCTCGGTCGCGAGCACGGCCTTGATCAGATGATCGGGAAACTCCTCGATCTGCACCGAATCGTCATGGCGGATGCCGCGCTTGCCGACCTCGTTGCCTTGCCGGTCGAGGAAGGTCACGGCGAGTTCCTGGGTCTTGAGCCAGTCATCGCTCGTTTCCCGGAACGCAGGCACGGCGAGAGCCAGCATGACCATGGCGCCGGCAGTGCCCAGCGTCATCGCCTCGCTGGCAAGCTCCGCCGCCACCCGCTGCCCGCCCGACAGAGCCAGCTTGTCCACGCGATTGGCGAAACGCTCGTAGGTTTCCGAGAGCCGGCGCCCCCCTTCGTACAGGGCGTCGTTGAGCCATGCGTCGAACGCCAGTGCGCCGCGCTTGAACCGAGTCCGCCAGGTGACGTCGCCGGGAAGATCCAAACCGAAGGCTCCGCTGCGAATGCTTCGCGCCTGTACCCGCAGAAAGGGCACGAAAAGGTCACGATCCGTCAAGATTAACGGAATGCGCAATCATTAGCATTGGCGCAGCCGGCTCGCATGATAAATCCCCCGTGATGGTGCACGGCGCCGGTTTCCGTATTCACCCTCACGCTCTGCTCAGGTATCGCGCCCCATGGACGACGCACCCTACTGGAAGACAGTTCCGCTCGACGCCATGACGGTCGAGCAGTGGGAAGCCCTGTGCGACGGATGCGGGCGCTGCTGCCTCGTCAAGCTGGAGGACGAGGATACCGGCGACGTCCACTTCACCGATGTCGGCTGCACGTTGCTCGATGGCGAGACCTGCCGCTGCAAGGACTATCCGGGCCGGCAGTCGAAGGTGCCCGATTGTGTCAAGCTGACCCCGCACGAGGTCCGCACCCTCGGCTGGCTTCCCCCGACCTGCGCCTACCGGCTCGTGGCGCAAGGGCGCGACCTGATGTGGTGGCACCCGCTCGTCTCGGGATCGCCCGACACCGTGCACGAGGCAGGTGTGTCGATCCGCGGGCGCGTGTCCGGGTCGGAGGACGACGTGCCACTGTCGATGCTGCCGGGCCAGATCGTATCCTGGCCGATGCGCGTCCCGAAAAAAGCCAAAGCCAGATGATAGTGGGGGCCAGATGATGGTCAGGCCCTGACAAAGGCAAGGGCGCAATCAAGCGCCGCCGGGTTCCCGGGTCTGATGTGCCATTAAAGGAATAAATTCCTTTTTAGGAAAATTATCATTGACACCGTAACGCTGCCGGGCTAGTGTTCCGGCATGGTCGACAGGTGCGGCCAGACGCAGGCCGACGGGCTGACGGCTTGCAAGCTGAGGCTGCGGACCGGTGTTTCCACGTCAGATCTTGATGCGGCTCATGCAATTCAAGGCAACGTTCTGTCGAAACCTTAACCGCGCATAACGACGCCGGTTGATGAGACGCGCCGCCTGCATCACCTCAAGGGCGCGCCAACGGCGGCGCGGTCCCGATTTCCGCTCGCATTCATCAAGCCGAGAGATTGCCAATGACCATTGCCGATCTTCCGCCGGCCGGACGGGCGCCCCCGCGCCCCGCCGCGCCCCCGCGCCCCGCCGCGCCAACGCGTCCCGCCGCGCCAACGCGCCCTGCACCCCCGGGCCACGGCCGTCGTCACGCTCCGAACAACACGAAGGGCCAGGCCGGCAGCCGGGCCAAGACCAAGCTCAAGCCGAAGGCCGAGCCGCCGCCACTGCCGATGGCAACGAGTCCCGTCCGCATCGATACCGCGCCTGACGGCACCTGCGTCGATGCCGGGCCGCTGAACGGACGTCAGGCTGGCCAGCCGCGAATGCGGCGGGCAGCTCCTGTCGCCCGCACGGGCGGCGGGCGTTCGCGAACGGTGGTCGCGCGTCTGTGGCGCACGGCGGAGCGGCAGGTGCGCGAGATCGAGGACCGGCTCATGCGCCTGGAGGCCGGCGAGGAGGCAGGCCCGCGTGCCGGCGATGCGACGCAGGGCGAGCGTGACGCCAAGACGCTGGCGATCCTCGCCAAGACGATCCGCGACCTAGCGGATCTCTCCCAGGTTCAGGCGCGACCCGCAGCGCGGACGATGCCCTCGGCGCCCGAAATTGAGGACGGATATGATCCACCCGCTGCCGACCTCGACGAATTGCGACGCGAGCTGGCGCGAAAGCTTGCGGCAATTCAGTCCGCGAGAGACGCTGGCATTTCTTGAAAGCTGCAACGCGCAGGAACTCGATCACCTGCGCTGGAAATGGCCGCTTCTGGCGCGCGCCGACCAGTTACCCCCCGCAGCCGGATCGACCGACTGGACGACCTGGCTGATGGTCGGCGGGCGCGGAGCCGGAAAGACGCGGGCCGGTGCCGAATGGGTGCGCGCCATCGTCCACGGCCATCCGATTTTCGCGGATCGTCCCGCCCGTCGCATCGCCCTTGTCGGCGAGACGGCGGCCGATGTGCGCGATGTCATGATCGAGGGCGTCTCGGGGCTCCTGGCGGTGCATCCCCCGGGCCGTCGGCCGCAATGGACGCCTTCGCGCCGACGGCTCGAATGGCCGAACGGCGCGGTTGCGCTGGTCTTCTCCGCCGAGGACCCGGAGGCCCTGCGCGGCCCGCAATTCGATGCGGCCTGGTCCGACGAGATCGGCAAGTGGCGTCATGCCGACGAGACCTGGGACATGCTGCAATTCGGCCTGAGGCTGGGTGGCAAGCCGCGTCAGGTCGCGACGACGACGCCCCGGCCGATCCCGCTGATCAAGCGGCTGCTCGGCGATCCGCGTTGCGTCGTGACCCGCGCCCGCACCCGCGACAATGCCTGGAATCTCGCGCCCGCCTTCCTCGATACGGTGGTCGGTCGCTATGCCGGCACCCGGCTCGGGCGGCAGGAACTCGACGGCGAGATGGTCGAGGAACGCGCCGATGCGCTCTGGACGCGCGCCTTGATCGAGGCCAGCCGCGGGCCCGTGCCTGCTGCGCTTGCGCGGATCGTCGTGGCAGTCGACCCGCCGGCGTCCTCGCGCGCCGGTGCCGATGCCTGCGGCATCGTCGCCGCCGGCATGGACGGGGAGGGGTGCCTGCATGTGCTGGCCGACGAAACCGCGCAGGGCTTGCGCCCGGCGCAATGGGCGACGCGGGCGGTCGAGCTCTATCGCCGGCTCGAAGCCGATGCCGTCGTGGTCGAGGTCAACCAGGGCGGCGAGATGGTGGAAGCCGTCCTGCGCGACATCGACCCGGCACTGCCGGTCGTCAATGTGCGGGCGACGCGCGGCAAGTATCTGCGCGCCGAGCCGGTCGCCGCGCTCTATGAGCAGGGCAGGGTGCGCCACGCCGCGCCGCTGACCCATCTCGAGGACGAGATGTGCGATTTCGCGCCGGGCGGCCTGTCGAACGGTCGCTCGCCCGACCGGCTCGACGCACTCGTCTGGGCGCTGACCCATCTCGCCTTCACGAGGCGAGGCACGCCTCGCGTGCGGACCCTTTAGAGAACCACGCCTCGCGTGCGGACCCTTTAGAGAACCACGCCTCGCATGCGAGCGCTCTAGAAAGCCACGCCTCGCGACGGGGCGAACACGATCATCACAATCGGAGGCTCCCATGCCCGACCTGCTCGCGCGGTTGCGGCGCGCGATGACGCGCGCCCCGGCCGGTGCCCAGTTGCCCGACGAGACGAAGCGATCGCGCGCGGCGCCCCTGATCGCGCTCTATGCGAGCGGCCACTCTGTCTGGAGCGGACGCGACTATGCCGCGCTCGCCCGCGAGGGCTACCAGCGCAATGCGGTCGCCCATCGCTGCGTGCGGCTTCTGGCCGAGACGGCGGCGGGCGCGCCGCTCATCCTCAAGGATGGCGGCTTCATCCGCGAGGATCATCCGCTTCAGTCAATTCTGGCGCGGCCCAATCCGCGCCAGTCGGGGCATGGCTTCTTCGAAGCCGTCTATGCCCACCTGCTCGTGGCCGGCAACGCCTATGTCGAGGCCGTGCTGCTCGAGGGCCGGCTCCGGGAATTGCATGTGCTGCGACCCGATCGCATGCGCGTGGTCCCGGGGCCGGATGGCTGGCCCATGGCCTATGATTATCAGGTCGGCGGGCGCACGCTGCGCTACCGGCAGGACGACGAGCGCCTGCCGCCGATCCTGCATCTGGCGCTCTTCCACCCGCTCGACGACCATTACGGGCTCTCGCCCATCGAGGCGGCGGCAGTCGCGCTCGACATCCACAACGCGGCGGGCGCCTGGAACAAGGCGTTGCTCGACAATGCCGCGCGCCCCTCCGGCGCCCTCGTCTATGCCGCGACCGACGGCGCGGGACTGACGGATGCGCAGTTCGAGCGGCTCAAGGGCGAGCTCGAGACGAGCTTCCAGGGCGCGGCCAATGCGGGCCGCCCGCTTTTGCTCGATGGCGGTCTCGACTGGAAGCCCCTGTCGCTCAGCCCCAAGGACATGGATTTCATCGAGGCCAAGGCGGCGGCTGCCCGCGAGATCGCGCTCGCCTTCGGCGTGCCGCCGCTCGTGCTGGGGCTGCCGGGCGACAATACGCACGCCAATTATGCCGAGGCCAATCGCGCCTTGTGGCGCCAGAGCGTGCTGCCGCTGGTGCGCCGGCTTTGCGGCGAGCTCACCGCCTGGCTGACGCCGCTCTACGGCCCCGACATCCGCCTCGAGCCGGACCTCGACGCCGTCGAGGCGCTGGCCGGCGAGCGGGAATCGCTCTGGCGGCGCGTGAACGAGGCGAGCTTCCTCGACGAAACCGAGAAGCGCGAGGCCGTGGGCTATGGCCCGCGCGCGGCTTCGGAGTCACGCGGATGAGCGAGGCCCTGACCAGCGTCATCCAGCGCGGCGACCTCGCTCATCTCGCGCTCTTCCTCTGGGCCTGCGGAGCCTCCTGGCTCCTGTACCTGACCCACCAGGCGCATATCGCGGCCACCCGCCGCTTCGACGATTTCGTCCGCGCCCTGGCGAATTTCAACACCCGTTTTTCCGGAGACACGACATGAAAGCGTCTTCCCGTGCAGCTCCGGCGCGCCGCGCCGGCCGCCGCCCGCCTGTCCGCGCCACACAGGCCGGGGATTTGCAGGCAGGAAAGGTGATCGACACCTTCCTGCGCACCCTGGCACGCCTCGATCCGCTGGCGGACCCCGCCGCCCCTGCCGCCGCCGGCGGAAACGCCCCCCCGCGCTCCTCCCCGCGCGGGGGGGACAGCTGATGGGTGGGCCTGTCCTCGAACGCAAGCGCGCACCCGTCGGCGGCCTGGCCGGGCAGCCGAACATCGATATCGAGGGCCGGTTCACAGGCTATGCCAGCCTGTTCGGAATTCCCGATCTCGGCCGCGATGTGGTGATGCCCGGCGCCTTCGCTGCCAGTCTCGCAAGGCGCGGCCCCGACGGCATCAAGCTGCTCTGGCAGCACGATCCCGGCGAACCCATCGGTCGCTGGCTGCAATTGTCGGAGGACAGTCGCGGCCTTCGTGCGGTGGGTCAGCTCAATCTGGCGGTCGGCCGCGCCCGCGAGATCCATGCCCTGATGCGCGATGGCGCCATCGACGGCCTGTCGATCGGCTACCGCGTCGTGCGCTCCAGGGCCGACCCGCGCGCAGGCCTGCGCCGCCTCGCGGAGATCGACCTCTGGGAGATCTCCATCGTCACCTTTCCGATGTTGCCACAGGCGCGCATCGGCGACGTCAAGGCCCGTGCCGAAAGCCCGGCCCGGCCGCATTCCACGCCCCTGTCCCCGTCCAGCCGCCTTGCCGCCGCCCTGCGCCGGCTCGCGGCCGACATCGCCCCGCCCCCCGGAGGATCAGCATGACCGACATGACCCAGACCCACTCCCCGATTTCCGCACTCGCGGCGCCGCAGATCAAGTCCGTTGGCGGCGACGTGAACGGCGCCTTCGACGAATTCGCCGGCGCCTTCCATCGCTTCCGCGAAGCGAATGACGAGCGTCTCGCCCAGATCGAGACCCGCATGGGCGCCGATATCGTCACGGAAGAGAAGCTCGCCCGCATCGATGCGGCCCTCGACGAGAGCCGAGACCGGCTGGAGCGCCTCCAGCTCGAGCGCCGCCGCCCGCCGCTCGCGACGGAAGGCAGGATGGCCGACGATCCGCTGCGCCAGCGTCACAAGGCCGCCTTCGGCGATTACATGCGGGCCGGTGAATCGACCGGCCTGCGCGGGCTGGAGGCCAAGGCGCTCTCGGCAGGCTCCGGTCCCGATGGCGGCTATCTCGTGCCGGCGGTCGTCGAGGGCGAGATCCTGTCGCGCCTGGCGCGTCTGTCTCCGATCCGCGCGATCGCGGGTGTCCAGACCATCTCGGGCGGCGTGCTGAAGAAGCCGTTCTCGGTCACGGGACCTGCCACGGGCTGGGTGGGAGAGGTCGCGCCGCGTCCCCAGACCGACAGCCCCAATCTGGCGGAACTCACCTTCCCGGCCATGGAACTCTATGCCATGCCGGCCGCGACCCAGACCCTGCTCGATGACGCCGTCTTCGATGTCGAGGCCTGGCTTGCGAGCGAGGTCGAGCTTGCCTTTGCAAGCCAGGAGGGCACCGCCTTCGTCACCGGCGACGGGGTCAACAAGCCGCGCGGCTTCCTGACCGTGCCGACCGTTGCCAACAATA
>JBIPLL010000573.1:0-4232 GCA_044368425.1 Beijerinckiaceae bacterium | reverse complement strand
GACAACAACATGATCCGTCCGCACCATTTCCACAGCCGAAGCATCAGCCAACGCAAGAGCCGATGGCGGGTGTCCGCATCCAAACCCAAATCGGAGGTGTCGGTGTCAACGGTCATCTTCAGTCAGAAAGCCTTCGGCTATCTCCACACTTCGAGATAACCCCACCTGAATCCACACCGAACATCCCATTCGACAACCGATTCGACAACCCACTCATCGATTCAAAGAATCTGAGGAACCTTGAATCTGCGAGACGTCACCATTTAGGGTTCCAAGAGGCGCCCCCCTCAGCGCTTCGCGCCGCTGGTTTCAACCGGCACCGCCTCCTGGGAACTCCACTTTGGCCACTGCATCTTCACGATTCCGGCCACCAATAGAGTCACCACAAACAGAGCGGCCATCATGACAACGGTCTCGAGCAGGGTAAAAGCGGATTTCCCACGATCCCTGGCTGGGCTCAGGATCGACCTCATTGCGGAAAAGTGTTCACACGTTGAAGTTCAGCCGGAACATAGCCGGTTGGATTCACTGCACTGCCGTGGCCCCCAAAATAATGTGGGTAGTGGCTATCGCCCAGCGGATACATCGAGCACCCCGTAACCAAGAGGATGAACGACATGATTGCCACCCACCGCAGGCACCTGTCCAAAAGTTTAATTTCCATGAGTTTTACCTGAGTATTCTTATGATTAATTGATGCCCACGCAGCCTGCCGCACTTAAAAATCAAAGCACCTGAGAACGAACTGCACAGTTTTCAGTCCACACATTTGCAAGATGAGTTGAAAAGGAGGGCGATTTGGAAGGCTCTTGCTGAGATTGAAATCCGTATCTTCGTCAAGTCCGACAGGCAGCTGGAATCAACGAGGAAGGGACATAAGCACGCAACCCAACTGGCGTCAATCAGGCAAAACAAAGAGGTGAGCATGTGCGCGCGACCCCATGAGGAACTAAGTTGGACCGGGTTCCTCAGCTAGGATGACTTGAAGTTGATTCAGGGTACGCACGACAGAGAGGGGTGACTGATTCGAGTTTTCGAGGGTGCAAGGGCTTTGCTCCGCAGTCGCCCACCTCCCTGAGGCCTGTTTAACATTCCCATGTGATTGGGCAGATCACCCCCTCGCGCCTACCTTTAACCCGATCAAAAACAATCAAAACTGTCAGGCGTGATGCGTTCCACGACCACCTACAAACCTGTGGATGAGGACCCGGAAGACATCCGTATCGAAGGGTGGTTGGATGAAATCTCCCTGAAGGATCCGAGCCTAGGCAGTCGCCGTCTGGTGACGGTGCTGGGGCGCGATTACGACATCAAGACGGATCGCAAACGGATCGTGCGTCTGGGGCGCGAGATCGGCCAGGAGGCGATCTGGTGCAAGCCACGAACCCGCATTCCAGACGACGGTTACCGCAAGTATCCCTACTTGTTGCGCAACCTCGTCATCGAGAGGCCCAACCAAGTGTGGTGCGCGGACATCACCCAAGCGCGAATGCATAGAGGCCACGCGTACCTGTGCGCAGTGATGGACTGGAAATCGCGCAAGGTGCTCAGCTGGGCGCTTTCCAACACCATGGGAACCGAATTGTGCCTGGAGGCCTTGGAGAAGGCCCTGAGTTCCACTGGCAAGATCCCAGAGATCTTCAATACCGACCAAGGTTGTCTTCACGTCTGCGGAATGGACGGACCGCTTGGCCGATGTAGGCGTGAAAATCAGCATGGACGGCAAAGGGCGCTGGAGGGACAAGGTTTTCATCGAGAGGCTTAGGAGGAGCGTGAAATACGAGCGAGTTTACCTGTTTGAGCACCGCACGCTGCCCGCCTTGCGCGAGGGCCTTGAGGAACGGCTCGAGCGCTCCAACAAGTGGCGCCCTCATCAGAGGCTCCGCAGCCGAAATTCGAGTCCCCTCGCCACCTAATCCTTGATCAAGTATCCATGATATCTTATACTAAATCTTCGCTTCCTCCAGAGCAGCTCAGTTTAGCCGCTAACTGGTCGAATTTTCGGGGCTGCCTCAGCCCCCTTTCGCAACATCAAGAATGTCTATCCAATCGACAAAAGAATCGCTCAAATCTTTTCAATTCTGCATTTGCCAAATGCAGTTGTCGCAGGCGTGTAAACTTTTCATTCGGCCCAGGTTTCGGTATTCCTCACGGCTCTTTTGTTCATCGACAAATCCTCCCATCTCTCGATGAAACGCATCATTCTCCCTGTTCTCCTCCTCCTGGTCGCAATCGGAGGGTCGGCGACTCATGGTCAGAGCGCTCGTCGTGAGATGGCCGATGAGGGGGAAAGCGCAGAAGCCTTGTTCACGCAACTTGCGCCTCCTCGAATCCCCGAGGATACACTCGTCTCAACGACGGTGCCGGTGGCCAGCGAAGCCGAAATGGCGGGCTATTATCCGACTGCCGCCGATCTAGCCTTGCTGGGTGACAAAGACTACCCCCGGAGCGGTTCCACCCAGGGAGGTCCTGACGCCCGCTCCCAACTTGCCTCGGGCATCTTCATGTATGAGTCCGGGGAACAGGACTTCTATGCCCGGAATCGGGATTTCTTTGCGCCAGTGAACCAAGTTCTCGGTGTTTTTACACCGCATAAAGCGTTTACCATGGAACTGCCCAATGTACCCTTGGCAGGCGTCACTTTTGATGCTGGTTTTCCCCTTTTCACACGCACCTTCGAGCCTGAAAACGCTCACCTTAAAGCTGGCCCGCTGGCTTTCGACCTGCTGTGGCTAGGAGCCGGAGCTTTGTGGAGCGACTACAAAGGCCCCATTACCTTCGCGGAAGGCGCAGAGGATGGGTGGATCAGCTATCTTGATCTAGGGGTGCGAGGAATGCTGAAAATCACGGACACCATTTACTTGAGTGTTGCAGCGAATATTATTTATTTACCTGGCAGCAATGAACTGGCTTTTCGTGTGCTCAACAATTCTTCCCCGGCTGCAGCAATCGAGCTATTCTATCAAAAACGGTTGGGCGATTGGGACTTGCTGTTCTTTGATCGCTTTAGGGGTCGCCCGGGAATCGATGTGTTCGCTGAACTGCAAGAAGGTGGAATTGATAGGGCTGGTCGATATCAATTTGGATTCGGTGGCGGGAGGGATCGCATCGACTTTTTTTCCAACGATTCAGTCTGGTTTACGAATCAAATTGCTGCACGTGCCTCCACCATGGTAGGATCAAGTGATTGGCGGTTTCAAGCAGATGCTGATCATTTTGATTTCTGGCGGTCTTATGATTTTGAAGATCATGCGACACGAGATGCACTAGGTTTGCAATTGGGATACGAAGGCAACGAGATCCACTTTGCTCCGTCACTCTCTTACAGGGTTTCGACTTTTGACGGATTCGAAAGTTTCTTTAATCGATTGCAGTTGGAATTGAATGGGCGGATCACAGAAAACATCAGAGCCAGCGCAATGGGAGGTTACTTGTGGACCTCTGGAATCGAGCCCGAACGGAGTAATGGTCTATGGCAAATTGGGGTGAATCATAATTTTTCTGAGAGAGGCAGTCATGGTGTTAATCTTGGACAACAACTCTTTGAAGATCCTTTCAGTCCGGAAGTGCTTTTCACCACCTATTATCGCTACTTCGTCAATTATCAGCTGGCGCAGCGGCTCAATGCGGCGGCCTATGCTCAGTACTCGGATGGCGAGCGAATCGTCAGCCGCGATCCACGCATCGAATTAGGCGACGTCAACTTTTACACACTCGGTGGTTCTTTGACATTCCAACCGCTCGATTTCACTCGAATCATCGGTTCGATAGCCTATCAGCGGAACCAACAGGGCGATGTGAGTGGCGAGTCGGAACGTTGGTTTTATCGTCTGCAGTTGGTTCAACAACTTGGATCCCGTTTGACACTACAAACCCTTTATCAATTTCAAGATTATCACGGTAGCGCGTCTTTCAACGAGCATCTTGTGAGCATGTCACTACGCTGGTATTTTTAACGTGTTCTTGTCGGCTTTGATTACCTAGCCCCGCTCTCTCATCCCCACCACCCAAACGTTTATGAAACCATCTGCGCTAAATCATCGTTTTGCTGTTCGCTGTAACCGCCTTTTGGCAGCAGCCCTCAGTTTGGTGCCCTTACTCGTGTCCGCTCAAAAGGATAACAAAAACCCGCTGCCTGTGTCCCCTGTCGAGCAGGTCGAAACTCAGCTGGACTTGCCTTCCAGCTTCCACAAATACTTCGGTCAGCGTATCAACAATTGGCGTGATTCCGA
>JBIPLL010000310.1:0-4235 GCA_044368425.1 Beijerinckiaceae bacterium | reverse complement strand
CGCGCCATTGCCGGGGCCTATGAGCGGGAAGCCATCCGGCCGCATGTCACCGGGCGCTTCCGTGACATGTTGCGGGCGGTCGAGAGCCATCCCGCCATGCTGATCTATCTCGACAACCGGCAGTCGATCGGCCCGAATTCGCGCGCTTGTGCGCGCCGGGGCCGGGGCCTCAACGAGAATCTGGCGCGCGAGATCCTCGAATTGCACACGCTTGGTGTCCATGGCGGCTATAGCCAGGGGGATGTTACGGCTCTGGCGCGCATGCTGACGGGCTGGACCGTGGTGGGTGCGTCCGACGAGGAGCACGAACTGGGCTCCTTCCACTTCAATGCCAACCGGCATGAACCGGGCGCGCAGACCATGCTCGGCAGGTCATATCCGGCGGGCGGGCAGGAGCAGGGGCTCGCGGCGCTCGACGACCTCGCCCGCCATCCTGCGACGGCCGGCTTCGTCTGCGGGAAGCTCGCGCGGCATTTCGCGGGCGATGCGCCGCCCTCAGCGCTGATCGAGACGCTGGCGCGGGTCTTTGGCGAGACCGGCGGTGATCTGCGGGCCGTCATGGCGGCGCTGATCCGCGACGACCGGGCGTGGGACGCGGCGCGAAAGCTGCGTCCGCCGCAGGATTTCCTGATCGCGGCGATCCGCGCGACGGGACTGAAGCTCGAGCCTCCCGGTGCGCTCGGCGCGCTCGCGGCCATGGGACAGCCCTGGTGGCAACCGCCCGGGCCGAACGGCTTTCCCGACACGGCCGATGCCTGGGCAACGCCCGAGGGGCTCAAGACCCGGCTCGATGCCGCGGCGCAATGGGCGCGGCGGGTTGACGGGATCGAGCCCATGGCGCTGCTCGACGCGGCCACCGGAGCGCCGCCGCTGCTCACGCGTCAGACCGTCAGCCGGGCCGAAAGCCGGGCCCAGGGGTTGACGCTTGCCTTGATGTCCCCCGAATTCCAGCGCAGGTGAGGCCATGACGCAGTTTCCTCGCCAGTCTTCCTTGCCTGACGCGCATTGCGAGCCGGTCAGTCCCTCGCGGCGGGCGGTTCTCGGCGCGGCGGGGGCGCTCTTTGCGTGGAGCTTCCTGCCGCGCTTTGCCCATGCGGCGGGTGCCCGCGATGCGCGCTTCGTCTGCATCGTGCTGCGGGGCGCGCTCGACGGCATGTCGGCTGTCGCCCCGGTTGGCGACCCGGCCTATGCGGCGCTGCGGGGCGATATCGCGCTGACGCTCGACGGGCCTGTTCCGGCCCTGCCACTCGATGGCTTCTTTGCGCTGCACCCGGCCATGCCCCATTTCGCCCGCCTTTACCGCGCGCGACAGGCGAGTGTGGTGCATGCGGTCGCGAGCCCCTATCGCGAGCGTTCGCATTTCGACGGGCAGGACGTGCTCGAAAGCGGGCTGCCGAATGTCGGGCGTGTCGAATCCGGCTGGCTGAACCGGGCGCTGGCGGGCTTGCCCGGCGGCGAGAGGGTGCGTCCCTCGGGCGTGCTTGGTGTCGGAGCTGTCGCGCCGCTGGTCGTGCGCGGCCCGGCCCCGGTGCTCGGCTGGGCTCCGCCGATGCTGCCCCGCGCTGGCGACGATACCGGCCAGAGGCTTCTCGACCTCTACACCCATTCCGACCCGCAACTCGCCCGGGCGCTGGGGCAGGGTCTCGAGACGCAGCGGCTTGCCATGGCGAGCGGCATGGGCGGGGATGCGGCGCGCGCACGCGGCGGGCCGGGCGACCCCACGGGCATGCGCCAGATCGCCGAAGGCGCGGCCCGTCTGATGGCGGCCGGCGACGGGCCGCGCATCGCGGCGCTCGCCTTCGAGGGCTGGGACACCCACGCCAATGAGGGTGGCGCTACCGGACGGCTCGCGACGCTGCTCGGCGGTCTCGACGGTGCGCTGGCCGCTTTCGAAACAGGACTCGGTGCCGCCTGGGCCAATACGGTGCTGATGGTCGTCACGGAATTCGGCCGGACAGCGCGCGTCAACGGCACGATCGGCACCGATCATGGCACGGGTACGGTCGCCTTTCTCGCGGGCGGGGCTGTCGCAGGCGGGCGCGTCATTGCCGACTGGCCGGGGCTCAGGCCCGCCGACCTGCATGAGGGACGCGACCTGAAGCCGACGCGCGACCTGAGGTCCGTCGCCAAGGGGGTGCTGGGTGACCTGTTCGGGCTCTCGGCGGCGCGCCTTGCGGGCGATGTCTTTCCCGACAGTGCCGGCGTCGTGCCGCTGAAGGGCCTGGTGGCCTGACCCAGATCCCCGCTGCGGGCCGTGCAGGGCTTTCCTGCGCGCGACGGGCGCGACGGCTCCGCGCGGAACAGCTATCCAATTCCGCCCCCGATTCGGGCTGCTCCCGATTCGCTCGACCCCCAGGCCTGACGTGCTCCCCTTCGCGCTCTCTCCGCTCGCCATCGAGATCCTTGGCTTCACGGCCGCGGCCTTTACCACCCTGTGCTGGCTACCGCAGGCGGTGCGGACGATTCGCACGCGCGATACGCGCGCGATCTCGCTCCTGACCAATGTGTCGCTGGTCATCGGAATCGTGCTGTGGCTCGGCTATGGCCTTCTCATCGCCTCCTGGCCGGTGATTATCTCCAATCTCGTCTCCTTCGTGCTGGTCAGCGTGATCATCGTGATGAAACTGCGCTACGGCTGAAACGGGGCCGAGGTGGCGCGAGGGGGCGGGGAGGGATCATGCGGCGTCTGGCCGGGCAGTTCGCGGCCTTTACAGGGGTCGGCGTGGTTGCCGCAATCGTGCATTACGGGCTGCTTGTCGGTCTCGTCGAGGTCGGCGGCGTGAGGCCGGTGCCCGCGACGCTTGCGGGCTATGTCGTGGGTGGCGTCGTCTCCTACATTCTCAACCGGCGTCACACCTTCGACAGCGGGCGCAGTCACGCGCAGGCGGGCTGGCGCTTCGCCTTCGTGGCAGGCATCGGCTTCCTGCTCACGGGGCTGCTGATGCATGTGCTGCATGACAGGCTGGGCGTGCCTTACCTGCCGGCTCAGGTTCTGACGACGGGGGTCGTGCTGTTCTGGAGCTTTCTCGCGAACCGGTTCTGGACATTCCGGTCCTGACGTTCGCAGTCCTGCGCCGTCAATTGCGGATGCCGAAACTCACCTTGAAAGGGGCCTGCCATTCGGGCTCGCCCATATATTTGGCGAAGCGGGTCCGATAGGTGGCATCGACGCTGACCTCGAGGGCGTCGGCTTTTTCGCGCAGGTTCCAGACATAGGCTTCGCCGCGCTTGCGTGCGCGCTCCGCCTCGGCCCGCAGGGCCTGGCGCAGTCGCTGCTCCGGCGGGGCGAAGCGCGTCTGCGGCGTGTCGGCCTGCGCGGCCTGCGTCAGGGCTACCTGCAGATCGCGCTTGTGGAGTTCGATCATGACGCGGTCGAAGCCGAAAAAGGTCAAGGAGGCCAGCGATACCGGCAGCATGAGGTAACGGAACAGGGTCATTTGACGGCTGGCTCCGGCAAGGCGATCCCGTCAGCATGGCAGGATGTTCTTTCCGGAAGCTTTGCCGAGAGACTGAAAGCAGTCTTTACCGAACATTAAGGTTAACAGTCTCTTCTCCGCGGAAAGTATTCTCGTGGAGACTGCCATGACCTCGACCCTTGCCCGCCTGCGCCCGGCCGGTCTCGCAACTGCCAGCGTTTTCGCCATGCTCGCGCTGGGCGCCGGTTCGGCCTCCGCTGCCGATCTTCCCTATCGCAGCACATTGCCGCCGGCGCCGGTCATTGCCTCGCATGCGCCGTCCGGGGGGCTCTATGGTGCGCTGCGCGGTTCCCTGAACTGGGTGGACGATACCCGCTTCGAGGTGCTCGGCCTTGCCGTGCAGAACCGCTACGAGATGGGTTACGGCGTCATGGGCGCCATCGGCTACAGCTTCCCCGATCTTCTCGGTGCAGCCGGACTGAGGGCCGAGCTCGAACTCGGCTACATGAACAACGACATCAAGAGCCATAATGTCGGCGGGGCGACCTTCGCCGGGGCCGATGCGTTCGGACATACGAGCGCCACGACGGGGCTCGGCAATCTCTATGTCGATTTCGGCCTGGGTGGGTTCAAGCCTTACCTGAGCGCAGGCGCGGGCTTTGCCGCAATCGACTTCAAGGGGCATGGCGTGACGCCTGTCGGCGTCGTTGCCAGCAATTCCGATACCGTTTTTGCGTGGCAGGTCGGGGCGGGCGTCGCCGTCGAGGTTGCGCCGATGTTCTCGATCGAGCTTGGCTACCGCTACTTCCAGAGCGGCGC
>JBIPLL010000309.1:0-4239 GCA_044368425.1 Beijerinckiaceae bacterium | reverse complement strand
TTCCAGAGATTGGCGCGAAAACAATGGCTGAGTCCGATGGCGATCAGCACGAGCGGCGTCGCCTTGATCAGGATCTCCTGCCGGGCCCACGGGTCGAGCAGCGGCTCGACGATGTAGATCTGGAAGGCCTGTGACGGCGAGCGTCCCAGCGCCAGCATCATCAGCCCGCCGAGCAGGAAGGCGACCATCAGGGCCGCGACGGGCGCGAGCGCACGTTGCCAGGCGGACACCTGAGGTCGTTTGACGAGCTCAAGCCGCATGATCGCCTCGCGTCTCGTCCGAGCCCGTCATCAACAGGCCGATGGCCTCGCGCGTGAGCGTCGCGGCCGGGCGCGCTTCGGACAATTCCCCGGCATGGATCACCGCGATGCGGTCGGCGATCTCGAACAGCTCGTCCAGATCCTGGCTGATGACGAGAACGGCCGCGCCGCGCGCGGCAAGGTCGAGCAGCGACTGCCGGATCAGCGCTGCGGCGGCGGCATCCACGCCCCAGGTCGGCTGGTTGACCACAAGCACCTTCGGCTCGCGGGTGAGCTCGCGGCCCATGACGAATTTCTGCAGGTTGCCGCCCGACAATGTAGAGGCCGCCGGGTCCTGCGCGCTGACCCGCACGTCGAAGGCACGGATGATGTCGGCGGATGCCTCGCGCGCGCCGCGGCGCTTGAGGAAGCCGAAGCGGCTCAGGCCCCCCAGACCGTGGCGGGTCAGGACGAGATTGTCCGAGAGCTTGTGCGGCGGCACCGCGCCATGGCCAAGCCGCTCCTCCGCGACGAAGGCCGCGCCCAGAGCACGGCGCTCGTTGATGCCATGACGGCCGGCAGGAATGTCGCAGATCACGACATTGCCGGCCTGCGGAGCCATTTCCTCGCCGCTCAGCGCGGCGAAGAGTTCGCCTTGTCCATTGCCCGCGATCCCGGCAATTCCGACGATCTCGCCGGCAGCCACCGCGAGGCGCACGTCGCGCAAAGCCACGCCGTGCAGGTCGCGGGCGGGAAGCGACAGGCCATCGACGAAGAGTTGCGTGCGCATCACGGGATGGGGGCCGGGCGCCTTCACCTCCCCGATCTCGGCGCCGACCATCATCGCCGCGATCTCGCGGGCCGAGGCGCGGCGCGGATCGAGTGTCGCGACCACCTTGCCGGCGCGCAGGACCGTCGCGCGGCTGCAGAGGCGGCGGACTTCCTCCAGACGATGCGAGATATAGAGGATCGCGGCACCATCAGCGGCCAGCCGCTCCAGCGTCAGGAACAGACGCTCCGCCTCCTGCGGCGTGAGGACCGAGGTCGGCTCGTCGAGGATGAGCACGCGCGGCTCGAGCAGCAGGCAGCGCACGATCTCGATGCGCTGGCGCTCGCCCGCCGACAGCGTCCAGACAGGACGCCCGGGCTCGAGCGTCAGGCCATAATCGCGACCGACCGCCTCGATGCGTCGCGCGATCTCGGGCAGCGTCCATGCCTTGGGCAGGGCGACGGCGACATTCTCGGCGACCGTCAGGTTCTCGAACAGCGAGAAATGCTGGAAAACCATGCCTATGCCGCGATCGCGCGCCTGGGCGGGGCTGTCGAGGACGGTCGGGGTGCCTTTCCAGAGGATCTGGCCTTCCGTCGGCTGCAAAAGGCCGTAGAGGATCTTCACGAGTGTGGATTTGCCGGCCCCGTTCTCCCCCAGCAGCGCGTGAAGCTCGCCCGGCACGATGTCGAGGTCGATGCCGTCATTGGCCGCGAAAGTGCCGAAACGCTTGACGATCCCGCGCAAGGCGACGATGGGCGCAAGGCTCTCGCCGCCGCCCTTCCCGTCTGTGCCCACTGCGTCCGGCATTCCAGCCATCAATCGTTCCGCATCGCTTCCATCGTGCCATCATCGGGAGGCAAGGACCGCGCCACAAGCGGCAAACCCCTCCGCCCACAACAAAGACGCGCAGGAACGGATGGAAATGTCAGGATGCGGGCAAGGATCAGCCGGAGGCAGCGCCCTCCTGTCGCCGACCAGTGATCAGAAGATGAAATCGCCCGCGTCGATCCGCCCGGCGCCGCCGATGACAAGGATCTGGTTGGGGCCCGATGCGATCAGGGCATTGCCGCTGCCGAGGAAGTTCTGGTCGATCACTAGCTGCGCGAAGGTCAGGCCGGCGGGGCGCATGTCGAAGCGCTCCGCCTGCTGGTCCGGGCCGGCAAGGTCGGTCCAGTCCCAGACGATGTCCTGGCCCCAGCCGGCGGAAAACACGAATGTGTCGGTGCCGCTGCCGCCGCCGAGATTGTCGTTGCCGCCGCGGCCGTCGATCAGGTCGTTACCCGAAAAGCCGTAGATGAAGTCGCCGGCGCTGCCGCCGGTCACCGTGTCGTTGCCGGCATCGCCGACGACGACCACGCTCACGGCCGAGGCGGCAGCCGACAGCACGTCGTCGCCGGTCGAGCCCCAGGCATTCTCGATATTCGTGACCGACAGGTTGAGGCTGACCGGGCCGATCCCGGCAAAGACCACGGCCCAGTCATTGCCGCCCCCGCCATTGATCGTGTCGGCACTGTCAAAATAGAGGAAGTCGTTGCCGCTGCCGCCCGTCATCGTGTCGGCGCCGCCCTGTCCGATCATCACGAGATTGGCGGTCGCGGTCGAACCGTTCAGGATGTCGCCGGCAACGCTGCCCCAGACGGTCTCGAGGCCCGAGGAGCCGAGATTGAGGCTGAGCGCACCGCCCTGCCCGCCAAACAGCACATCAATGCCGGCACCCGCGTCGAAGCTATCGAGGCCCTCGCCGTAGAAGATGTCGTTCCCCGCCCGCCCGATCAGAGTGTTGGCGGTGCCGGCTATGCCGACGAAAACGTCGTCGAAGTCGGAGCCGATTGCATCCTCGATATCGATATAGGTGTCGCCCTGCGCCTCACCGCTCGCGCCAATGCCCAGCGCGAGATTGATCGTCACGCCGACCGCGGCCGCCTGATAGGAGACACTGTCGAAGCCGATACCGCCGTCGAGCTGATCGGCTCCGGCGCCGCCATAGAGAAAATCGTTCCCGCCGCCCCCGCGCAGGCGATTATCGCCGGTATTGCCCCACAGATCGTCATCGTGGCTGCCGCCGGTTGCGGCCTCGATCACCGCACCGATGGCGACATACAGGCCGTTTCCGGTCGAACTGCGGGTGATCGGGCCGTTATAGCCGCCCTCGGAAAGGTCGATGGTGAGGCTGCGCGCCATCGCGCTGCCGTCGATGTGATCGAAGCCGCCGACGTCCCAGATGGTGCGCAGCGGCGCCCGCGCCTCCTCCGACAGGACATATCGGGTGTCGCCCAGACCGGTATATGGATTGGCTCCGTAGATCTGCTGGAGCGCATAGACATCCAGCACCATCGGCGTCGCCGGGAAGCCGTAGGACAGGTCCGAGACAGCGGGGTTGTTATAGCTCATCACCGTGAATTCGACATTATCGAGACCGGCGATGCCGAGCGAGGTGAATGTCGGCCGCCCGTTGGCCCCATCGTCGTGCGGATGCTTCAGACCCAGCGAATGGCCCAGTTCGTGCAGGCCGACGAAGAAGCCTTCCTGGCCATCTCCCAGATATTGCAGTTCCGGGACTGTCGGATCGAAGATGATGTCGCCCTCGACAGTCGGATAATCCGCCCTCGACAGGCCAACCGATGCAAGGATCAGGTTCATCGCCACGGGATCGGGGAACCCGGCAATTGCATCAGCCCCGAACTCACTCGCGAGGAGCAGCGACAGATCAGAGTTGTTGTTTGTTGCAGTGCCTGTGGCAGCCTTGTATTGAAATGTTACATTTATATATTGTGAATATGAATTGAATGCTTTGTATATCGCTTCAATGCCTTCCGGATACCAGACATAACCGAAGGAATCCCAGATCGAGTAGGTCAGGATGGGGGCGCCTGAAAACACCCATTTCGACCCCTGAGCCAGTCCGTCGAACAGCGAAAAGCCGGTGAGCGGAACGGAGTTTCCTGAAGGAATGGCCATCACGGAGCCCTTGAAGCGATGCCCATGCAACAGAGCGGGCTCAACAAGTCTATCGCAGCAGGCGGTTTACGTCTCCTGAAGGAAAAAGCAGACCCTTACCCGTCCGGCGATATCTTGCACCGGATCACACAATTACCGGATCAGAAAAGAAGTGTAATGAAGTTGTCATTGCGATGCATTCGATCAAGCTTCCTGCAAGATCGCAACGCTTTGCGACGGCTGCCATCGCGACCAAAGCCGGATGTTGTTGCGCTCACCAATTGCACGAGA
>JBIPLL010000353.1:0-3758 GCA_044368425.1 Beijerinckiaceae bacterium | reverse complement strand
TCTGCCGTTCCCCTGCCCGATCCTGCCCGGCGGCGCCGGCGCGGTGCGCTGTCCGTCGAGGAATTGCCGAGCCCGATCCGGCCTGCCGACTGGTCCGCGCCACCGACACGGCTCGACGAGGTCGCGCCTGACCATTTCGTGCGTGTCCCGGCGGAATGAGCCCGGCTTAGCCGCGCGGCCCGAGGTGCCGTGACCGCCCGCTGCGGTTACGAACGGGCCGCCGCGAGGGAGCCCGGCACCTGCTGCAGGCAGGCGCCGGCAGAAGCAGGATGCGGGGGCGCGCGGTTTTCGACAGGTCGGCTGCCCGTGCAGCCGGTGATCAGCGTGGCGCGGTTGACGTGGCGCGCGGATAATCGGTGTAGCCGCGCGCATCGCCGCCATAGAAGGTGGTTTCGTCAGGCGTGGCGAGCGGGATGCCTGTCGCCAGCCGCTCGACAAGGTCGGGATTGGCGATGAAGGGCCGGCCGAAGGAGATCAGGTCGGCGGCACCGCTGCGCAGATGCTCGGCCGCGAGCGCTCCGTCATAGCCGTTATTGGCCAGATAGGCCCCGCTGAACGAGCGGCGCAGCTTGCCGTAATCCATGGCCGGGCCATGGCTGCGCGAGCCGCGCGTCGCGCCCTCGATGACGTGCAGATAGGCGATGCCGAATTCGCTGACCCGCTCGACCGCGTGGCTGAACAGCGGCACCGGATCGGAATCGAAGGCGCCGTTCGACGGCGTGACCGGTGACAGCCGCAAGCCCACCTTGCCCGCACCGATCCGGCGGCAGACCGCATCGACCACCTCACAGAGAAAGCGGACGCGGTTTGAGATCGGCCCGCCATAGGCATCGTCGCGCCGGTTGGAGCCGTCGCGCAGGAACTGGTCGATCAGATAGCCATTGGCCCCGTGCAGTTCGACGCCGTCGAAGCCTGCGGCAATCGCATTGGCGGCCGCGTCGGCAAAGCTGCGCACGACCTGCGGGATTTCCTCAAGCTCCAGAGCGCGAGGCTGCGATGTCGGGCGGAACTCGCTCTCGATCCAGGTCTTGGCCTCGGCACGAATGGCCGAGGGGGCGACCGGCTGCTTGCCACCGGGCTGAACCATGACGTTCGAGACGCGGCCCGTATGCCACATCTGCAGGAACATGCGCCCGCCGCGCGCATGCACGGCCTGGGTCACCTGCCGCCAGCCGGCGATCTGCTCGGGGCTGTGCACGCCCGGGGTCAGGCCATAGCCCTGGGCCTCGGGCGAGATCTGCGTCGCCTCGGCGATGATGAGGCCGGCCGAGGCGCGCTGGGCATAGTATTCCGCGACGAGCGCCGTCGGCACACCGTCGATGCCGACCCGGTTGCGTGTCAGTGGAGCCATGACGATGCGGTTGGGCAGAAGCAGGCCCGACAGGTCGAAGGGTTCGAACAGGGGCGCGAGGTCCGCAGTCGCATTCATGTCGCTGTCTCTCCGGGATGATGGGTTGCAGCGTGCGGGGGCGACGGTCGCGCTGGCGGGTGTCGTCGTTTGAGGGCTGACCTGGTCGGCAGGGCCGGCATCTGCGCAGGCAGCGGCATGCTGGTGAGCGTGATGCTCAACGCATTGAGCCTGCCGTTCCTCATGCGCCTGTCGACTCATTCGTTCAAGGCCGCGCGAGCTTTTCCTCGCCCTTGCGCACGCCAATGCCAAGAAAGCTGGCGTCACTTGATCGAGACGAGAGAGGCTGGCCGGCGCAGGTCCGGCGTCGACAGCCCCCCCGGATCGATGATGCCGAAGATCAGGCGGTCAGGCGGATATCCGACTGCCCGCGGAGATCGGTGGCGCGCATCACGTTGCGCAGTTCGCCCAGCCCCGTGCCCCGCACGACGACCTCGTCGCCCTCGTGAAGGAAGCCCGGCGGCGTCCGGGCATGGCCGACGCCTGCCGGCGTACCGGTGAGCACCACGTCGCCGGGCCGCAGGGTCATGCCGTAGGACAATTCAGCCAGAAGCTCGCTGACCGGGAAAGCCATCTGGGCCGTGCTGGCGTGCTGGCGCCTCTCGCCATTGACGAAGCATTCGAGCGTGATCGCGTTGATATCCACCTCGTCGGCGGTCGCCACGAAGGGGCCCAGCGGCATGGTCGCGTCGATGCTCTTGCCCTTGAGCCATTGCCCGCCATGCCGGCGCTGCAGGTCGCGCTGCGACACGTCATTGGCGAGGCAATAGCCGAAGATCGCGCCTTCCGCTTCCTGCCGGGAGACGCTGCGGATCTCGCGGCCGATGATGATCGCGACCTCGGCCTCGTAGTCCCAGGATGCCGACAGGTGAGGATCGAAGGCGATCGGATCGCGCGGCCCGATGACCGTATCCGGCCCCTTGGTGAAGAAGGTGGGTGCCGCCGGCCGCTCGACCTCGTGCGCTCCACGACGGCCGATGCCCTCGTCGAAATGCGCGTGATAGTTCCAGCCGGTGCAGAGGATGTCGCGCCGGAAGCGATGGACAGGCGCCAGCAGCCGGGCCTCATCGAATGCCAGCCGGGGCGCGTCGGCCGCCGATGCGGCAAGCCGCACCCGCGCCAGCATGGCGGAACCGCCTGCCGCCACATCGACCAGATCGCCGATTTCAGCCGGCAGGATGACGATTTCAGCGTCATCGACCAGCCCCAGGCGCGGCTGCGCCTCCCAGATCAGTGCTGCGAACCTCATGTTCCACCCTCGACGTGACGCGGGAAAGCAATATCAAAGTTCTGACATTGTCCAACTCTTGTTTTCTTTCTGAAGTCAAAACTTACTTGCCGTATATTGCAATATAGTTTCATCATCCGTCGTCGACACAGGATGCAGAGGCCTGGAAGGCTTCGACAGTGTCGGTTGCGACAATCGGGCCGGCTGCCGGCAGCGGCACGCCCCTGCCGACGGTCGCCCGACCGGGATGGAAGCAGACAGCGCCCGTTCAGCGCGCGTCGCGTGGCGGCCACGCGGGCAGGATGGTGCCGGTGCAGGCCCCGAAGCCAATACGCAAATCGCCCTTTCCGGCATGAGCACGGATGGTGAGCGTATCTCCGTCCTCGAGATAATGCCGGCTCTCGCCGGTCTCCAGCACCAGAGCCTCCTTGCCGCCCATGCTGAGTTCGAGCAGCGACGCCCAGGCTTCGCGCTCGACGCCGGAGATCGTACCGGTTCCGAGCAGGTCGCCGGTCTCCATCCTGCAGCCACCGCAGGCATGGTGGGCCAGAAGCTGCGCAGGCGAGAAATAGAGATTGGAGAAATTGCTGCGGGTGATCACGGTGCCGCGCTGTTGCGAGGCGGGCCGCAGTTCAGCCTCGAGCGCGATGTCGTAAAGCGTGGCCTCGGCATCGCCGAGATAGGGAAGGAGCGGCTTTTCGCGGGCGGGCATCGGCGTGCGGAACGGCTCGAGCGCGGCCTGCATCACGACCCAGGGGCTGATCGACGTTCCGAAGGCCTTGCCCTGGAACGGACCCAGCGGCTGGCTCTCCCAGCCCTGGATGTCGCGCGCCGACCAGTCGTTCAGCAGGACGTATCCGAAGATATGCTCCTGCGCCTGCGCTACCGTGAGGGTCTGGCCCATTTCGGTGGGCACGCCGACGACCACGCCCATTTCCAGTTCGAAATCGAGACGGCGAGAGGGGGTAAAGACCGGGTCGGTCGCGCCGACAGGCCGCGACTGGCCCCAGGGGCGACGGATCGGCGTGCCGGAAACGACAACCGTCGAGGCGCGGCCATTGTAGCCGATGGGCATGTGCGTCCAGTTCACCGGCAATGCGTTCTCCGCACCCCGGAGCATCG
>JBIPLL010000308.1:0-4252 GCA_044368425.1 Beijerinckiaceae bacterium | reverse complement strand
CCCGGAACGGGTCGCGCTCATCCCCGAATCATCGCCTGATCCGTCTGATCTGCCCCGGACAGGTGCGGGCGCGCACCGCGTCAGCCTCCCGGGCCGTCGTGCGATCGCCCGGCATCCCGCGGCCAGCCACCCCGTGTTCTGCGATCCAGAACCTGCACCGCCCGGCTTGCAACACGACTGCTTGGCGACCACGCAGTCGTCGGGCCGTGTTCTCGCCACTGCAAAATCGACAGGCGCCCAATCCGCGCCGAGACATGCCCCAGATCCTCGGGCAGCGCGCCGCCCGCCACGATTCTCTCGCGCAGGCGGCGGTACACAAGCCGCGAATCGCCGGCGCAAAAATGCCGGCATGGCCAAAATGGCGGAACTCGACAGGTGTGTGGTGGGCCCGGCCGGATTCGAACCGGCGATAAGACCGTTATGAGCGGTCGGCCTTAACCACTTGGCGACAGGCCCGATCCGACTTAATGCGAGGCCGGGTTGCGCGTCAATCGCTTGCCGGTTGTCCCCCTCGCGCGATGACGCGCTGCGTTTCGCAAATCAGCCCAAATGCTGCGCCCGCCTCCACGATCCAGCGGGTCGGGCCAGTGCCGCGCTATCCGCCTCGGCAGCCATGCGATTCCTGTCAGCAAAAAGGGACGGGTGGATGAACCAGCCGTCCCTCGACTTGCTCCTCGTCCCGGCGTGAAAACCTTGCCGGGGGCGGGTTATCAGTGGCGCGTGGGGGACGGCGCGGGCAGCGCCTTCTCGTTCAGGCGCCGGATCTGATCTTTCAGCTGCAGCTTTCGTCGCTTGAGTTCCGCGAGTTCGATGTCATCGGCCGAGGGGTGGTGAAGAGCCTCCTGGAGCCTGCGCTCCAGATCACGATGCCGCTTCTCGAGTTCGGCCAAATGAGCCGTCAGGGACATAAAAGTCTCCTTATCGCTGCTGGAAACGACAACAGTGTGACACGCCAATCGTGACTTGTCGAAGGCAGTTCGATGGTGCATCGCGTCATTGTCGTGCGGGGCACCATCACGATGAATCATTCGTGACCTGCCCGTGCATCCGGCTGTCGGGACCTGATCGCTTGCCCGCCGGCGGGCGGGGCATCATATTGTTCGCAACGACCGGGAAAGGCCGGCGGGTGGGGAATCGCATGGCGTTCGAGGTCGATGACGAGGAGCATGACGCCGTAGCGGCGGAGCTCAACAAGTTGCGGATGGAGCACAGGGATCTCGATGCCGCGATCGGTGCGCTGGAGGATCTTCCCACGGCCGATCAGCTGCAGGTGCAGCGGCTGAAGAAGCGCAAGCTCTACCTGCGTGACCGGATTTCCTATCTCGAGGACCAGCTTACGCCCGATATCATCGCCTGAGGCGCGATTCCGCCGCCTTTTGGGCCTGTGGTCCTTGCCCGCCGGATAGGGCTCGGCTAGGACCGCCGCTTCCGCTGGCGGGAGATGCTGCAGCGGCTTGCGGGGGAACATCATGAGCGCGGATGCATCGGATGCAGGGCAGGGCCCGTCGGCCATGAATGTGCCCGTCGCCATCATCATGGGCTCGCAATCCGACTGGGAGACGATGCGCGGTGCTGCCGAGACGCTTCAGGCGCTCGGCGTGGGCTTCGAGGCACGAATCGTTTCCGCCCATCGCACGCCTGACCGGATGTTCGCCTTCGCCAAGGGGGCGAGGGAGGCCGGCTTTCAGGTAATCATCGCCGGCGCGGGCGGTGCGGCGCATCTGCCGGGCATGGTCGCGTCCCTGACGTCGTTGCCGGTCTTCGGCGTCCCGGTCCAGTCGAAGGCCCTGTCGGGCCAGGACAGCCTGTTGTCCATCGTCCAGATGCCGGCCGGCATTCCTGTGGGCACGCTTGCCATCGGGCGGGCGGGGGCCGTGAATGCGGCGCTGCTTGCCGCTGCGGTCCTGGCGCTGCATGACGAGGCGCTGGCCGGGCGTCTGGATGCGTGGCGCGCGCGCCAGAGCGGTGCTGTCGCCGAGCATCCGGTGGATGGCGCGTGATGAGCGGGGCGGGAGACATGATCGCGCCGGGCGCCACGATCGGCATCCTGGGGAGCGGCCAGCTCGGGCGCATGATTGCGCTCGCAGCCGCGAATTTCGGGCTCAGAACGCATGTCTATGCGCCCGAGGCGGAGGGACCGGCCTTCGACGTCGCCACCTCTCGCACCCATGCGGCCTATGAGGATGTCGAGGCGCTGGCGCGCTTCGCGGCGAGCGTTGCCGTCGTGACCTATGAGTTCGAGAACGTGCCTGCGCAAACCGCGCGGGTTATCGAGGCCCATGGCGTGCTGCGGCCGGGTGCGCGTGCGCTCGCCATCACGCAGGACCGCCTGAGCGAGAAGGATTTTGTCGCGGGGCTCGGCCTGCCGCTCGCCGCCTATCGCGCCGTCGACAGCCTGGCCGATCTCGAACGCGCCGTGTCCGAACTTGGACGGCCTTGCGTGCTCAAGACGAGGCGCTTTGGCTATGACGGCAAGGGGCAGGTCAAGATCACGCCGCAGACCGATCTCGCGCAGTCCCTCGCCGCGCTCGCAGGGGCGCCCGCCGTCCTGGAGGCCTTCGTGCCGTTCACGCGCGAGGTCTCGGTCGTCGCCGGGCGCGGGCTCGACGGCAGCGTTGTCGCCTTCGACATGTGCGAAAACAGCCACAAGGACCATATCCTCGATGTGACGCGTGTGCCTGCCCGGATCGACCCCGCCCTTGCGGCGCTGGGGCTCGAGATGGCGGGCCGCATCGCTTCGGCGCTCGATTATGTTGGCGTGCTCGCAGTCGAGATGTTCGTGGTGCCCGATGGGGCGGGCGAGCGGCTCGTGGTCAACGAGATCGCGCCGCGCGTCCATAATTCCGGCCACTGGACCATCGAGGGGGCCCTGACATCGCAGTTTGCCCAGCATGTCCGCGCCATCTGCGGCTGGCCGCTGGGAAGCGTCGAGCGGCGCGGGACGGTCACGATGACCAACCTCATCGGCGCGGATGCCCATGAATGGGCGCGCTGGCTGGCGGTGCCCGGCGCCCACCTGCATCTCTATGGCAAGGGCGAGGCTCGCAGCGGCCGCAAGATGGGACATGTGACGCAGGTTGCATGACGAAGGCGGGCCAGGTCATGCGGCGAGGTCATGTGACCAGGTCTCAATTTGGCGGAATCCGCTACAACTGCGTGGACAGGGGAAATGGTTTCTGCTATCGCCGGCCATCATCGTGCGGTGGGTCTCGTTGATCGAGATCCGCTGACTTGAGCTCATGCTGACGGTTGCATGTCGTGCCGCTTTGCTGGCCTGGCGCTCCCGGAGGCGGAACTCTTGGATCATCATTCACGCCAACTGACAGGATGACCCCGCGTGCAGGTTCTCGTTCGCGATAACAATGTGGATCAGGCGCTGCGCGCCCTCAAGAAGAAGATGCAGCGCGAAGGCATCTTCCGTGAGATGAAGCTGCGCGGCCATTATGAGAAGCCGTCGGAAAAGCGCGCCCGCGAGAAGGCGGAAGCCGTGCGCCGGGCTCGCAAGCTGATCCGCAAGCGCATGCAGCGCGAAGGCCTGCTTCCGGCGAAGCCGAAGCCCGCTCCGCGGTAAGCTTCCGCTTCGCACGCTGCTTGGCCTCACGGTCCAGGCCGCCACGTCCCGACCGGCATGTCCGGTCGTCAGGGCGCCTCCGGATCCGGCGGCGCCCTTCTGCGTTGAGGGTGGACATTCTCGCGACATCTCGCCCGTTGCCGGCCGCATGAGTGGTGTTGCAATCGGCGACAGGCGCATCATCTCGCAAAAGGCGCATTCGCTGCCAGAATTCGCGGCCATCCGATGGGAAGCCTTGCCATGATTCGTGATCCGTCCTTCGCCTCGCCTGCCTGCGGCAAGGCCCAGCCGCGCGATGCGCGGACCCGCAGCCATGTTCTGGCACGTGCCGGCCTGCTGTTCGGCATGGCCTTCCTCGTCGCCGGCTGCGAGAGCGTGGGGCTGGGGCCCAGTCCGCGCGTGGCGGAGGTGGACGAGGATGCCAGCGGGGCGCAGAGCGTCAATATCGCTTCACTCAGCGAGGTCGTTGCCCGCAATCCGAACGATCCCAGCGCCTATAATACGCGCGGTGCCGCGCTGGCCCGCACGGCGCGCTATACGGATGCCGTGGCCGACTTCACCAAGGCTGTCCAGCTCGATCCCAATTACGCGCCGGCCTATCTGAACCGCGCGCTGGCCCTGCGCCAGATGGGCCGCAACGACGCCGCACTCGCGGATTTCAACCGCGCGATCAATGCTGAC
>JBIPLL010000653.1:0-4259 GCA_044368425.1 Beijerinckiaceae bacterium | reverse complement strand
TGTCAATCCCTGCTTCAGGAAATATTTCTGGCAAGGTAACTGCAACTCTTGATGTAGCAGATATTTTCGGCAACGCTGTTGCTGATACAGTAACTGTTACTACTCTTGGTGGCGCAACTGCTGGAACAGTAACTGCTGATGCTCTTGTAACAGGTCGTTACACATCAGAGATCTCACTTCCTGCAACTGCTGGAACTGTTGCTGTCGGAGCGTCTATTACTGCTCCAACATCTGTTCCAACAATCAAGTTGGCAACAACTTCTCAGACTGCAATCGTAACAGTATCTGATCTTGCTGGTGCACTTGCTACCGCTAACGCTGCACTTGCTGCAGAAAAGGCTGGCCGTGCTGCTGATAAGGTAACTGCAGATGCTGCACTTGCTGCTGCTGTAGCAAAGGCTACTGCCGATGCTGCAACCGCTAAGGCTGCTGCTGATGCTGCTGCTATCACTGCTGCTGCTGAAATTGCTAAGTTGAAGGCTGATGCCGTAACCGCTAAGGTTGCTGCAGATAAGGCTCTTGCTGATGCAACTGCTGCACATGCTACAGAACTTGCAAAGGTTAAGGCAGACAATGCTGCATCAATCGCTGCAATGAAGAAGGCATTCAATGATCTTGCCAAGAAGTGGAACGCAAAGAATCCAAAGGCAAAGGTTACACTTGTTAAGTAATTAACATAACAACTTGGGGAGTGGGGAAACCTGCTCCCCTTTTTGTTTTGAGGTGATATAATTAAGTATGTTTGATTTAATGGAAAAAGCAAAGCAAGATGGTAAAGTACTGACTGTTGAAAAATACCATACGCCAGAAATTACATGGGAAGATGTAGCAAAATTTTTATACAGTGAGTCACTTATACCAAATGAAATACTTAAGGATAGAATTTTAAATCAAGGCGGTGCCTTTAGAGGTAATGTTGAAATTCAATCAGGTCTATGGTTTGCTCCACAAGGCAGAAAATCAATATTTAGTCATTTTAAAGGTGTAACTGAATTACTATATAAATTAAATAAATCTATAGACAATACCAACTGCGATTATTATGAAGGCAAGCACTGTAACTGTAGCAGTGATTGGCACTTGCAAGGAATAAGAATATCAATGACTGATAGGGTTACTGGTTATCATCAAGATACCGTTGATGCAATTTTTTGGCAAATACTTGGAACATCTTTGTGGGAAGTAGATCAAAAAGAAACTTATGAATTAAAACCAGGAGATCTGGTTTATTTGCCTACTGAAACAGCACATAAAGTTTGGGGCGTTGGCCCAAGATTAGGTCTTATAATTGACAATCTTAATACAACATATTTGAAATAAAATGCTATAATTATCCTATTAATTGTGGAGGATGAAAGGATAATTAAAAAATTAACAAGAATACTTACAGCAACTTTATTGGCTTTCGGATTCAATCTTTTCATTCCAGAAAACGCTAATGCTACTTGTATAAACCACATTCAATCACAAACCATAGCAGCAGCATACGAAGGCGATGCAGAACCTACAGTCCACCATATGGATACATGTTCTGGAGATGACATAGGCTATCAAATACCAATCGCAACTACCGTGACTTTTGACGGGGTACAATATGAAAACATTTATGCAACAACTAACTCAGTAATTACATTTGGTCAACCTGATCCCACATACTGGGCATATCCCAATACACCATCTATCTCCCTATATTCAATGGACTGGTTTCCAGGAGTAAGCGGAACATCTGGTTTGGATATATATTATTCAGAGGGCGGGTTTCAATTAAATCTAAATATGGTTCCTTTTGGTAACTATGGGGCACAACCAAGCACAGTAAATATATTAGTGGCTATTACTAATACTGGTAATTTAGCGGTGTCCTATAGTTATCAGGGTCCTGAATATCCAAATCTTAGAACAGGAGTAAGGTTACATAATGGTGACATTGTCTCTCTTGAGGCATGGGGAGCAACCCAAGTTTCTGCTTCTGAGCCAGTCCCTGTATTGCAGGCAGAGCCTATTCCAGAGCCTTCCCCTACTCCTACACAGGAACCATCCCCAGAACCCTCCCCAACGCCCACAGAAGCCCCTATAACGCCAGAAGAACAGCAAGAGCAAGTAGCAGAGGCAGTTCAATTGGCTGGAGAAATATCAGACCTTAATAATCTTATTGCTGCAATAAATGGGGAAGAAATAAATGAACCAGAAACAGAGCCTACAACTGAACCAGAGCCAGAGCCAAGTCCTGATTCTACAGAAGATCTAGATTTACCTGAACCTGATGTTGAAGTTGATCCAGAGATTATTACTCCAGAGGATCCAAGATTCCCTGATGATGAGCAAACTGAACCAGAAGACCCCACTCCTTCTCCAAGCCCTGATACCACAGATGGTGGCAGCGAAGAGACTGATCCAACTCCAGAGCCTTCAGAAGAGCCAACATCTCAGCCAGAGGAAACAGATCAAGGTCAAGAGCCTGAACCTGAGCAACCTGTTGAGGAAGAGCCTATAGTGCCAGCACCAGATAATAATGACACAGACGATAGTAATCCAATTTCAGCAGATGAACTTAATAAGTTAAATAAACTAATTGGACAAAACGATGCTAAGTTGGCTGCCGAATTATCAAACATGCTAACTGAATTATCCACAACAGAGGAAGAAGCAGTAGCAGAAAATCTTGGAATTAAGGCAGAAGAAATAGCAATAATTGCAGAAGCAATTAAAGACAATCCAGAAATAGCAGTGGCATTTGTAGAGTTTGCGGGTAGAGCAGAAGAAAACGCAGATGCCCCAATGCCATATACATTGGCAGATGCTATTACTGAGGTACAAACAGAAGCATTTTTAGCAGATCCACTTGGAGCAGTGTTCAATGTGGATGTTACAGAACTCCTATCTAATTTCTCTGAGTTAGGTATGGATATGACAGATGATCAGAGAGAAAAAGCACAGGAAGTAATTATCCCAGTAGTACTTGTTTCTAACATAGTATCTGCGGTAATTGGAATGAGGAGGTAACATGAAAATAATTAAGAAGGTTGTAAAGGGATTTTTTACATGGCTTAAGGATGCTGGTGTAGAAATAATTGCTCAGGCATTTACTCTCCTTGGATTCTTTATCGCTTGGTTAACCCTAACAGGATCAGCAAGAGATGTTGTTGGTCTTGCAGTATTAATTACAACAGTGGTCTGGTTAATATCAATACCGCTTAGAAAGGAGGACTAACATGGCAACTAAAAAAATAGTAGAGGCTCCTAAGAAAGAGCATCCACAGAAAGCATTAACAAATGTGTTGATGAGAATTGTGGCAGTATTTGCAGCGTCTGGTCTATCGGTACTTGGTGCTGGGGCAGTAGTTGGAATTGACACAATTCAGGCAGTAATGCTTGCTGGTTTGCTTGGTGTTGCTTCTGTTGTTGAAAGGCTTGCAAGGGCTTTTTTGGACGATGGAAAACTCACAATATCAGAAATAAATGAAGCGTTTAAAACGGTAGATAAAAAGGCTAATTAGTCATTATTGAGCCTACTTGACGGCCCCTTCAGGGAATGGTATACTTAACTATACCTATCTGGAGGGGCTTTTCGCATGACCTGTATTGCTGTATTAAAACACGAAGGTAAAGTTTACATGGCAGGAGATCGTGGTGCATCTGATGATGGAACGATCCTTGCTCTTGAAGCACCCAAGGTTTGGAAGATAGGTCCATACCTTATTGGATATGCTGGGGCATTAGACGGAGAAAGAATTCGTTACAATTTTAAGCCAACCGCACCCAATATTAAGGATACAGATAAATTTATGCAGACTAAATTCATTAAAGAACTGAGAGAGTTCTATAATGAGTTTTGGGTTGATACCACAAAAGATGGAGACCTTGGTTTAATTATTGCAGTTCGTGGAGAGATTTATGAACACAGTGCTGTAGACATGTCTTTATCTAAATACTCTACCCCATATATCGCAATGGGATCTGGGGCGGAATATGCGTATGGTGTTTTATATGCAACAGATAAGCAAAAAAATGCAAGAAACAGAGTGCTTCAGGCTGTAAGTGCAGCAATTAAGTTTAGCCCATCTTGCATGGGTCCAGTAGACGTTGTTACTGCTTAAAGTTTTAGGAGAAAAAATTAAAATTTTAGATAACTTTTTAAATGAAAATGATTTTAAAACTATTCAGAATACCGTTCTAGGTGGTAATTTCCCTTGGTTTTATAGTCCAATTGTGGTGTCTTCAGACGAAGAGTATGGACTAGATAAGTTTCAATTTTTTAA
>JBIPLL010000307.1:0-4262 GCA_044368425.1 Beijerinckiaceae bacterium | reverse complement strand
ATGAGTTCAAGCGGCTCTATGGCACGACGCTCGTCACAGGTTTCGCGCATCTCTGGGGTATGCCGGTCGGAATCATTGCCAATAACGGCATCCTCTTTTCGGAAAGCGCGCTCAAGGGCGCGCATTTCATCGAATTGTGCTGCCAGCGACGCATCCCGCTGCTGTTCCTGCAGAACATTTCCGGCTTCATGGTCGGGCGGCAATATGAGGCCGGCGGCATCGCAAAGGATGGCGCCAAGCTCGTGACGGCGGTCGCCTGCGCGCAGGTGCCGAAGGTCACGGTGCTCGTCGGCGGCTCTTTCGGTGCGGGCAATTACGGCATGTGCGGTCGCGCCTATGGTCCGCGCTTCCTGTTCTCCTGGCCGAATTCGCGCATCTCCGTCATGGGCGGGGAGCAGGCCGCGAGCGTGCTTGCCACCGTGCGGCGCGACAATCTCGAAGCCGAGGGCAAAAGCTGGCCCGCGGAAGAGGAAGAGGCTTTCAAGGCACCCATCCGCTCGAAATACGAGGAAGAGGGTTCGCCCTATCATGCAACCGCGCGCCTCTGGGACGACGGCATCATCCTGCCGTCCGAGACGCGTCGCGTGCTGGGGCTGGCTTTCTCGGCATGCCTCAATGCGCCGGTCCCGGAGACGCGCTTCGGTGTCTTCCGGATGTAGCGCGCGGCCCCTTGAATCCGGGCGGATGATCCCGATCTCCTGATCATGTCCGCCGTTCCGCAGATCCCCGGCATTCCCCGCCCTCTCAACGAGGGTGATCCTGCCGCCGAGCCGATCCGCTGCTCCGACATGGAGCGGCGCCTGCGGCGCATGACGCTGCTCGCGAAGTTCACCGACAAGCTCGTCCGTATTCCGGGCACCGACGTGAAGATCGGGCTTGATGCCATCGTTGGCGCGGTGCCCGTGGCGGGCGACGCGGCCATGTTCGCGCTGTCGCTGATTTTGATCCGCGACGCCCACAAGCTCGGCGTGCCGCCCGCAATCATCCGCAAGATGGTGGCTAATGCCGTGCTTGATGCGAGCATCGGTGCGGTACCTTTCGTCGGCGACCTGTTCGACCTCGTCTATCGCGCCAACGAGCGCAACCTCAGGCTCGTCGAGGGCCATGTCGGGCGCTTCGACGCGCCGATCATGGATATCCGCCGCTAGAGCGATCTCCTGTCAGACTGAATCAGCTTGCCGCTCTATCTTGCTGAAATATCGAAACGTCTTCCCGACAGGCGGTCTGCGTCTGACCGGAACCTGCGCTAGCGCTTGCGGCCCCGCCCCTTGTAGCGTGGGGTCTGGCCAGGCCAGCCGGCGGTTGAGCGGGGCCGCGCGTCCTCCGCGCCCAGCGGAACGGCTCGGTCGGTTCCGGGCCCCATATTGTCGAGATCAGGCTTGCGGGCGCGGGTTGCCGGCAGGCTCCCGGCCGAAAGTGGGGTCGCTTCGCCGCCGCCCCAATTATGCGGCCCCATATCCTCGGAGGTTGGCTTGCGCGCACGGGTCGGCGGCAGGTTGGCGCTGGCGCCATAGCTGCCCTTGCCCGCATAGGCGCCCGCATCGCGCTCGACATCGGACTGGCGGGCCATCGGGTCGTCGGCGATGACGAGTTCCGTCGCCTGAAGACGCTTGATCTCGTCGCGCAGCCGCGCCGCCGTCTCGAATTCGAGATTGGCGGCAGCCTCGCGCATGCGCTTCTCAAGGTCTGCCATCACGGCCTTGAGATTGTGGCCGACGGCGGCGTCCTTGACGAGGCCGGTATCGACCGTCACCCGGTCGCGCTCGAAGACGCTGTCGAGGATGTCGGCGATGTTCTTGCGGACTGTCTGCGGCGTGATGCCGTGCTCGGAATTATAGGCCAGCTGCTTCTCGCGCCGGCGGTTGGTCTCGGCGATGGCGCGCTCCATTGAGCCCGTCATCTGGTCGGCATAAAGGATCACCTTGCCATCGACGTTGCGGGCGGCGCGGCCGATCGTCTGGATCAGCGACGTTTCGGAGCGGAGGAAACCCTCCTTGTCGGCGTCCAGAATGGCGACGAGCGCGCATTCCGGAATGTCGAGGCCCTCGCGCAAGAGGTTGATGCCGACGAGCACGTCGAAGGCGCCCAGCCGCAGATCGCGAAGGATCTCGATGCGCTCGATCGTGTCGATGTCGGAATGCATGTAGCGCACGCGCACGCCGTTCTCGTGCAGATATTCCGTCAGATCCTCGGCCATGCGCTTGGTCAGCACCGTGACCAGCGTCCGGTAGCCCTTGGCCGCGACCTCGCGAACCTCGCCCAGGAGGTCGTCGACCTGCGACCGGGCGGAGCGGATGTCGACGGGCGGGTCGATGAGGCCGGTGGGGCGAATGACCTGCTCGACGAAGACGCCGCCGGTGCGCT
Source organism: Beijerinckiaceae bacterium (assembly GCA_044368425.1). Taxonomy (GTDB): domain Bacteria; phylum Pseudomonadota; class Alphaproteobacteria; order Rhizobiales; family Beijerinckiaceae; genus JBIPLL01. The sequence continues at coordinate 1,898 of JBIPLL010000307.1, read as the reverse complement.
CCATCTCCCAGGTGCCGGGCGTCGCCGAGACATGAACCGTCTGCGGGCGCATCGCGTCCCATTCCTCGAAGCGCAAGGGGCGGTTGTCGAGGCAGGAGGGCAGGCGGAAGCCATATTCGGCCAGCGTCGCCTTGCGCCGGAAGTCGCCCCGATACATGCCGCCGATCTGCGGCACGGTGACGTGGCTCTCGTCGGCGAAGACGAGCGCGTTGTCGGGCAGATATTCGAAGAGGGTCGGCGGCGGCTCGCCGGGGCGGCGGCCAGTGAGATAACGCGAATAGTTCTCGATGCCGTTGCAGGAGCCCGTCGCCTCCAGCATCTCGAGGTCGAACAGGGTGCGCTGGTCGAGCCGCTGTGCCTCCAGCAGCCGACCCTGATTGGTCAGATCCTCGATGCGCCAGCGCAGCTCTTCCTTGATGCCCTTGACCGCCTGGTTGAGGGTCGGGCGGGGCGTGACATAGTGGCTGTTGGCGTAGATCTTCACGAAGGACAGATCGGAGGTCTTGTTGCCGGTCAGCGGGTCGAATTCCTGAATCGATTCAACCTCGTCGCCGAACAGGCTGATACGCCAGGCCCGGTCCTCGTAGTGGGCCGGGAACAGTTCGATCACATCGCCGCGCACACGGAAGGTGCCGCGCTGGAAGTCGGCGGCGGAGCGCTTGTATTGCAGGGCCACGAGGTCGGCGATCAGCTGGCGCTGCTCCACCGTCTCGCCGACCTTCACCCCGAAGGTCATGGCGGTGTAGGTCTCGACCGAGCCGATACCGTAGATGCAGGAGACCGAGGCGACGATGATCACGTCGTCGCGTTCGAGCAGCGAGCGCGTGGCCGAATGGCGCATGCGGTCGATCTGCTCGTTGATGGCCGATTCCTTCTCGATGTAGGTATCGGAGCGCGGCACGTAGGCTTCGGGCTGGTAGTAATCGTAATAGGATACGAAATATTCCACGGCATTGTCCGGGAAGAAGCTCTTGAACTCCCCGTAAAGCTGGGCCGCAAGCGTCTTGTTCGGCGCGAGGATCAAGGCGGGGCGCTGCGTCGCCTCGATCACCTTGGCCATGGTGAAGGTCTTGCCTGAACCCGTCACCCCGAGCAGGACCTGATCGCGATCATGTCTGCGTATGCCGTCGACGAGTTCGGCGATGGCGGTGGGCTGGTCGCCGGCCGGCTCGAACTCGGACTTGAGGCGGAACGTGATGCCGCCCTCCGATTTTTCGGGCCGGGCAGGGCGATGCGGCTCCCAGACCACCTTGCCCTTCGAGATATTGGGATCGCCGGTAGCGAGCAGGAGATTCAGCGCTTCCGACGTGGCCGGTGCACCGGTCATGCCGGCGCCGTCATCGCCGAAGCCGTCGGCGGCGGGAGCCTTCGAGCGTCCGCCGGCCTTGCCCGTCCCGCGCGCCGGGCGCTGGGCCTTGCCGGCCGCATTGTCCGGCAATTTCAGCGCCTTGGCCAAAGCCGGATCGACGCCCGTGACCGGAGCCGCATCGTAGCCGGCCTGCGGGCGCTCGGAGAGACCGACGCGGTCGCTGGTGGCGGTCCCGGGCGCGGCGGTGCCGCGATTGATCGCGGGATTGAGCAGGTCCGCCAGATAGGAATCGAGCGGCTTCAGTTCAGGCTTGGCCGCCTTGGAGCGCGGCTGTCGGGGAGCTTTCGGCATGGCAGCAATATGGGGCTGCGCAGCCGATTTGGCGAGGCGTCTCGCGTCCTGCCGTTCACTTTTCGTGCTCTGGCCGTTTCTGCGTTGACTTCGGGCGCGCGCTGCCGTGAATGCGCGCCATGACCGAGATCGCCATGACCGATAACCGCCCTTCCGCCGACCTGCCTCCGCACGAGCGCCGCCGCACCTTTGCGATCATCTCGCATCCGGACGCCGGCAAGACGACGCTCACGGAGAA
>JBIPLL010000610.1:0-4263 GCA_044368425.1 Beijerinckiaceae bacterium | reverse complement strand
GCATTTTTAAAATAATCTTTGCTCATTGAAGAAAAATCTAAAGTTAAATCTACATCTAAATCTGTAGATATTTTGTTTAATAACAAAGAATAATCCATTGACTGAAGATCTTTGTGCCTAATCATTAAATTAGTTCTTTTAATTCTGTCATATATTAAATCTATATTAAAGTGCTGTTTGTGGTTATATAACCTTCTTGATGTATGCAGAAGAGGTTCGCCATTAGGTTCTAATAAAAAGTTTTGTGCTTGAAAGTTTTTTAAATATTTTAATTCTTCCATGACACTATAAATTTCTTTTTTATCAATATCTAATTCTTTAGCCTTATCATTAACAACAAAGTTTTGATCTTGATCCATTAGACCCTGTTCGTTGGCAATCATGTGTGCAATAATGCTTACAAAATGTTCTGCTGGATCTCTAAAAATACTAATTACATAAGTATTATCATCTATTGACTGATGCCAACCACCATGTTTTAAAACATTTTCTGGTAATTTAATTAACTCAATATTTTTTTCTTTTAAGGTATCACTCAAAGGATCAAGAATATATTTAGTTAAAAACCTACCACCAGTTTTTGGAATGTGTAGGAAGTATATCTTGTTATACTTTGACATTTTTATTTCTTAGGGTGTTTTGGTTCATATGGAGCAATTTTAGACTTAATGCGTCCATCCTTGTATAGTCTTACAATCCATCCATCTTTAATCTGAATAGGATTAAATGCATGTGCTTTTTTCTTTGGCATTATCTCTTCTTTCTATCAAATGCTGATCCTTCCCAAATTGCTTTCTCTACTGGAATACAATTAGGGACCATCTTGCCATTTTGTTCTTTCATTCCACGCTGTACATAACCATCCCAGCAAGGTGCCTGCTTGTTAACATTACCACAGCAATCTGATTTCATTTCTCCGCTTTGGCATACTGGGCAATCTTCACAACTTACATTTAATTCCTTACATGTTGGGCATCCGCATCCTTCATATACCTTGCCTATATTGCCCTCAGAGCGGTTTATAGCGTATATCTGTGCTGCAGCCTCAGAACGAGTCTCATGGCATCCCATAACCTCTCCTGTGTCCTTTAAAGCGGGGTATCCAGAACAGCCACTGGATCCTTTATCACCTATACGATACGGCATATAAATAGTATAGCATAGGTTATGATAGAATTAGACTATGAATGAAGAACTTACTACAGAACAGCAAGCAGAGATTATGGTGCATCAGATTATTCAGGCAACAAAAAATAGGATTATTAATTTGTTAGCACCTCAATTTGATCGTATTTCTGCTGGCCATGCCCATTTTGATAAAGGTTTGGCAGATGCTATTTTAAAAGATATTAGAAACGCATAATTATATTAAATTATACATAGTATCTGCAAGGTGAATATGTTTATGGAATCCCCAATGACCATTACCATTTGTAGGACGATAGATATCAAGGTATTGTTGTGATAGTTTTAAAGGTTGCTCCATAGAGTCTGCAGCATAGTAAAAAAATTGATCATTAGAAAGATCTGAATGGCATGAATCATGCTCAAGTGGATAGTCGCTCCAGTTAAGAGATGGTTCATTAAAATAACTATCTAACTTAAGTTTATTTAATAATTCACCATTATTTCCTTTATATTCTAAATCATTATAAACTGTCCATAAAAATTTAATATCGTTTGCTCTGCAATACTGATCTAACATTTGTATAAACATTAAGTTATAAAATATTGCAGCCTCTTCTGGTAGGATCTCATCAATACTATGTGGTAATTTTGAAAACTTTTCAATTTTTCTATTTGAAATAAAAACATTCTGAATATACTTTCCATTAATGTCTGATATCTTAGGATTTTTATCTACAGCAAATACATCCTTAACATATGGCATCTCTAATCTTGTCAAAGGGAAAAGTCCAAAAATGTATTTTGGGTTATGAAACTCTCTAAAAAATTGAAATGCCTTAAAGACCTGAGATTGCATTCCATCTCCACCTTTTGCTAAATTAATATAAGGCTTATTCATCTTATTAGCAAGCATATGTGGCCATGTTACTTCTAATGGTAGCCCATCGCCTCTAGTATAAGAACATCCTAAAATTAAAACTTCTTGATTATCAAATTCTTCACACCTATATCCGTAAGAATTATGAGTATATAACACCTCTAAACGATCAGTATCTATTGGCCAGGGTCCTTCTTGAATTTTACCACCCATTGATTTTAAAGATCGTGCAAACAGATTATCAAACTCAACAAGATTTCTATTACTTGTCATATTATTATATTAAACCTATTAATTTCATTAAAAATCTTTACATCATTCATATCATTTAATAGTGGCTGACCCTTAATATTTAAACTTGTGTTGAGTAGTATAGGGACACCAGTTACTGAATAAAATTTTTCTAATAAAGTGTATAGCCCAGGGTGCTGGTCTTTTGTGACTGTCTGAACACGAGAAGTGCCATCCACATGAACTACTGATGGGATTAAATCAGGCTTCAAACATTTGACAGCATACTGCATATATGGAGATTCATAATTCATATCAAACCATTCTGATGCATGCTCTGCCATAACTACTGGAGCAAATGGCCTAAATAATTCTCTCTTTTTAATTAGATTAACTTTATTCTTAATGTCTGGATCAGTTGGATCTGCCAGAATAGATCTGTTTCCTAATGCTCTTGGACCGTATTCTGCTCTACCTGATGCTACTGCTACGATTCCGTCTTCAAATATACCGTCCAGAATTTTCTGAACTGGGTATTCTCCACCAATATCATAGCCAAGGTAAGGTGATTGCCAATTTAAATGCTTACCATACAAGGCTGCTGCTGCACCCAAGGAACTTCCTGCATCTCCTGGATTTGGCATTATCCAAATATCACTAAATATATCCCATAGTCTTGTATTTGCAGAACAATTAAGAGCACACCCACCCATAAAAACAAGATTCTCTTTTCCTGTTTTGGCTTTTGCATATCTCATAAATTCTAATAGCCTTAACTCATAAACTTTTTGTACTGCTGCAGCAATATCAAATTTTTCTTGTTGTCCAATAGGCTCATCCCAATCAAGAATACCCTTATGAAAGTTATATTTTTGTTGAGACATTGAGGGAAAATACTCTTTTACTTTATTAAAATATCTTTCAGGGTCTCCATATCCAGCCATACCCATAAGAATATATTCTTCTTCATTTGGCTTTAATCCTACAAGTTGAGTAAATGCAGAATAAAATAAACCAAAACTAAACGGGTAATTAAACTTTTTAACTGACTTAATTTTACTGCCTTCTCCAACCCATATAGTTGAAGTATTGTATTCTCCAATAGCGTCTAGCACCACAATTACTGCGTCATTAAACTTACTTGTATAGTACCCAGAACATGCATGAGAGTAGTGATGGCTAAAGTATTTTACTGGAAGGTCCATAGGAATGTTGGGCTTCCAATCTGCTGCCCCACCTCTTAATAAGATTCGTGATCTTTTAAGTTGGGGGTGCTCATAATATGCTATGTGTGTTGGAGTGCCATAGTTAAGCATGTCAAAATATATGTTTTTATTGTTGTACCAATCATTTTTGGTTTTAGAATATCTTTCAGCATGACCAGCAAATAGTATCTCGCCATCTTTAATTAAAGACACAGAGGCATCATGTGATGTTTCATTAATTCCAAGTATAATCATTTAATATATAAACTCTTTCTTTGTGTCTTTTTTCTTTTTAAAAAAAATAACCTTTTTTATTTTTTTAAAAATTTTATAACAATAATATTTAATTATCATGCTTTATCCTTTTGATTAGAAATAGGGATGTCGATAACCCATCCCTATTCCTTTTATAAGGCTATTATGCCATTTGTGATGGCTTTCCGCCACCGCCAGACTTCTTTACAGAAGCCTTCTTCTTTGGAGCAGCCTTCTTAGCCAACTTCTTGAGTTCTGAATCAACTACATTTGCTACTAAACCAAATGCTGGATCCTTTGGATTTACCGCTCTCAATGCTGGTCCTGCTACTGCGATAATTCCTGCAAGGACTAAGCCCTGTAGTGTAACACCATCGCCTTGTGCAACATAAGTTGCTGCTGCAACTGCAAATGATCTTCCGTAAGAAGATATCATTTCCTGTTGTGACTTTTTAAGTTTCATTTTTTCCTCCTAGGATATGAACCTTGTTATGACATCGTATCCGAGCCATAGTCCAATTATACCAGCAACTCCAGCAAACACTGGTGGCGCTGGGACGGGTAATT
>JBIPLL010000662.1:0-4266 GCA_044368425.1 Beijerinckiaceae bacterium | reverse complement strand
AATGCCATCTCGCAGCAGATCACAGATGCCGCCGTCATTGGAACATAGGAGGGGTAAACCCGCAGCCAAAGCCTCGACTGCCACGGTTGCAAAGGGTTCATCCCAACCGGTGAGAGCGAAGACATCCGCCCATACCATTTCCTGCAAGACCTCTTGATGCGGGAGTGGACCCAAAAGCCTGATTTGTGGTGTCGCGACACGGGATGCTGCTTGTTCAATCAAATGCAATTGCGGACCGGCTCCCACAATCCAGAGCTCAGCCTCCGGGTATTGTGCTGCAATGGTAGCAAAGGAATCGATGAGTAGCGGCACCCCCTTGCGCTCATAAAAACCGCATGCACAAAGAATGATTGTTCTCCCCGCACGGTCTGGTGGCCGTGGGGCGAGGCGAATCTCGGCAGGGATAGGGTCCCGTCCATAGTGACCGACAACCACCCGAGTGCGTGGAAAGAGGTTCTCGATGTCACGCTTCATGCGCTCGGAAGTAGCGATCACGGAGCTGCATTTAGCCAGAATACGCTCGTAGTGACGCCTGCGAGCAGGAAAGAGGGCACAGTCAATGATCTCATCAAAATCCCAGTCGGCGATCACATAAGGAATGCCGGTAACCTCGTGGAGCCTTCTTGCCGACTCTCCGCCCTCGAAGGTGTGATGAGCGAAGATGACGTCGGGCTTATGAGTCCGAACTTGCTCAAAAAGGGAGGCTTTAACGAAGGGCCAAGCCATCGAATAGGCGAGGCCGGGATAACGCCGAATCACTGGCCGCATCAGGCTCGCATAGTAGAATGGCCAGCGAGGAAATGAGACTTCGAGTGTGCCGATACGGGCCGTGTTTGGACAGTTCGCCGCCCAGGAAGCAACTCCCAATTTTCCCAGGAACCGAGGCACAAAACTGGTGGGTGAGACCACCTTCAGTTCTACACCTGCGGTGACTAAGGCCTCGGCCTGAGATTGAGCCCAAACGCCTAGTCTTGGGTTGCCGGGATGAGGGAAGCAACCGGCAATGAGAAGTGAGCGGAGGGGAGGGGTGATTTTAAAGGGGATATCGGGCACAAAGAAAATGAGTCCAAACGACGGTTTAAAGTTCCGAAGTTTTTAAGACTTTTGATTGCAATGATTGGGGGAGGGAGAGTGAATGGGAGTCTTTCAGATAGGGGCTGATATCATGCCAACTAAGATGCACGTTTTTTAAATTCGTATAAGTTTGATTTGGCGAATAACTCCGGAGCCAAGCCCAATCGAGTCAATAAGGGTGCAGACCGAAAGAGGAGTCTGCCAGCCAAACCAGAGGGTGAGGCTGCAGCAATTCCGGCCCACTTCAACAATTCCAACCCACCGCGCTGACCGAGTTCATGGATTGAATTAGCGTCGTACCAAACCACGTGGTCCGCGCTGTCGATGAAGAGGGAAGAGCCACGGAGATTTTTCAGGACGACGTTCAAATACCAAGGATTGGGAACTGTCACCAGCAATCTTCCGCCTTCCGTCAACATTGAGGCACAATTGGACATAAAAGGACCAGGGCTACCCAGGTGCTCCATCACTTCGCCGGCTACAATGACGTCGAACTTTTGGTCGAGAGGAGCCTGGGTTAGATCTGCCAAGACCACTTCATAGCCCTGACTCTGGAGAAAAGCGACAGACTCCGGCAGAATATCCAGGCCAAGGCAGGAGGCTGCCGACCTTTTCAGGTGACCGTGAAGCCAGCCGGGATCTTCGATGGCCGCACGCGTGTGAGCCACTACGCCGACATCCAATAGACGTTTGCCAGACACTGCCGAAGTTAAAAAAGCGGTGCGATCTGCGATGAGTACGGGTGATCGGATGGCCTGCAAGGCTTGTTGCCTCGCAGCGCTCACGGCAGGAGCATTCGGGTCATCACTAAGCTGAGTCCAACGTTCCATACTTTTAGACTGATCGGGTGCTATTAGGGGTCGCAGATGAGGTGTAACGGTTCAAAATTTCGTGAATGGTCGTAGCGCGTGTGGCCCAGAGATTGTGTGTGGCGACTTGCCTCATGCGCTCGGTAATCTCGGGTGATCTGGTTTCACGCAAGGCATCCTGAAGGTGGCCAATGAACTCGGACGCATTTGTACCACAGCGCACGAGCGGTTTCATCTGAGTGATCTGCTCGTTAACGGAAGTGGCAACGATCGTGCGCCCAGCGGCAAGGTGATCATATAGTCTCATCGGTGAGCAAGCGCGATTGAGTGCCGTGTCGCGATAAGGAATGAGGGCGACATCAAGCGATTGCATCCAAAGGGGTAAATTCTCGTGAGAGATGGGGCCAAGAAAAAGACATTTGGCATGCTGCCGGAGTTTCTCGAGAGCGGGCTCATTTTCGTTGGGATCGCAACTTCCGATCAACAACAGAGTGCCGATTTCGGGTATCGTGAGGCATTGCTCAAGGAGCTCAAAGTCAATTCGTGAGTTGATTGCACCCACGACTCCGACAAGCGGGCGTTTCAAGCCTGGATTGTTCAGGAAGAGTTCCTGAATCGCGGCCTCAGAGGATCGAATGACAAAACGCTCTTCCGTGGCATTGGCCGAAACTGTGATGCGTGATGGGTCGGCGTGATAATCTTGCTCAGTATGCTTCGCAAGAACGCCCGAGACGAAGAACGAGTGTGTGGCGAGTCGAACGATCTCTGCCTCTTTTCGCAAAATGCTTTCTCCACCCCAGCCGTTGTATTGCGAGTAGTCGTCAGAGCCATAGTAAAACACGGGCACCGAAGAGGAAGCACGTTTTGCAAGGGCTGTGTAGTGAGGTGAGGTCACGACAAGGCCACTGATTTTCTCTTCTCTTGAAGCTGCGCAACGCTTTGCACGTGACCACATCCAGAGAGCCGAGAGTTTTGTAAAATGCGATGCCCAACCTGGAGGTAGCGAGATGGGGACAATATGAAAGTCACGATGTGCCGAGGCCGACACGAAAGTAGAATCTCCCCAGCGCCGAGGCGCGAGGCAGAGCACCGATTGATGCTCGGAGAGTGCCTCGAAGGGCTTTCTCCGCCAGATTGTATTGATATCAGCGATGACGAGCATGGTGCCAAAAAGAGGTGCATGGCACTCAGGCGATCTTCTGCAAAACCACAAGTCCCTCCACATGGGCCCAAAGTGCCCACGGAGAGTTTGGAGCATTCAATTGCTCCCAAACCGCACGGCGAACACCCGCAAACCCAGGCTCATCCGTATCATGGAAGGCGAGCAGTCCACCCTTTTGGATGCGCTCGCCCCAGACAGCGCCGTCAAACCGGACATTCACATAGTCATGAACGGCATCAATGAAGCAAAACGAGAGCGCCTCCAGACCCGGATGAGAACCTGCTTGGCCTGAGGTCATTCGCAGATGATGCACTGTCGGCATCCCAGCGGTGCGAGAATGGAAGATCTGCCTATCACCTTCAGCGCCGCCGTAACCGATATAGGGATCGATTGCATAGTAAGCAGAGTGGCAATGTGAAGCGAGAAGCTGAGTGGTGACACCTCGATACGCACCGATCTCAACCACAGGCTTTTCGAGTGTTTCTGCCATGCGGGCGGCCGCGATGAGAATTGCCATCTGCTCAGGAGTTACTGCGGTATCCCGTCTTTCATAGTCCGGTGTCTGGCTTAGATCCGTGGGTAGAACGGATGGAAGAGCAAAGGTGTCGAAGCGCCTGATGGACTTGCGTTCCTCCCATCGTGCCCACGCGGTATAGACGAGCCGGACCGGAGAAAGTTTGGATCGCTGTTTCAGCGAAAAAGGATCAGTCGGAATCGTCATGGTTTTTTCTTTCGAAGGTTGAAGGATTTCAAAAAGACACCCAGACATCGGTGCGATGCTCGAGTTGGCTTACGGGGATGGACTTCCAACTGTCGTCCACCCAACAGAGTGGTTTTACTTTTAGATCCGCGAGCATTTGCCCAATGCTTTCGGCATCCTTTCCCGGGGTTACCTCAATGACCAAATGCTGCACCTTGCCGGATTGAAGGCTGTGCATTGCACCGGCGATCACCTGAGTCTCGTGACCCTCAACATCGATCTTTAACAACTTGACCGAAGCAATGCTGTTATCCTTCAAAACTTGGTCCAGCGAAACGCAGGTGATTTCTTCTGACGCGGCGGGCGCAGAGTGGGCCAATTTTTGGACCTGATGAAGTGTGCTGTGTTCGTGGCGCTGAATGCTGACCCGGCCTGCCTCGGCAGACACAGCTTTCTGAAAAGGCTCCAGTAACCAGCCTTGCTTAGCCGCTAGAGCTGCGTTTTTCTGCAAACAAGCATAG
>JBIPLL010000306.1:0-4268 GCA_044368425.1 Beijerinckiaceae bacterium | reverse complement strand
GCCTTTGAGCGATGGTGATCAGGCGTAACCGGCAGGCTGCGACTTCAGCCGCGCGAGTCGAGCCCGGCTGCGCCTGGACGGCAACATGGACTGGCGGCATCACGAGGATCGCACGTGTCGCGCGCGGTAAATCCTTGAGGAATCCGTCGAGCCAGTCGATCGCGGGAAGGGGGCCTCGATATTCTGCCGCCGCTGGTTGTTGCGATGTCGGCACCCGTGGCGTGCCGTCTCCGCCCCAGATATGCCGGCGCGCCCGGGCGAGGTCATAGGTGCTTTCGGGCGGCGTGAAGATCTCGAACCCGTCGCCCCTGATCCGCTCGGGCATCATCCCGACGCGATGGAGTGCGACACGCCCCGCAATCTCGAGGCTCTTCAGATTGGCAAGCTCGACAAGGTCGGCGGGCGCAATGCCGTCATAGAGCCAGGGCGGAAACGAGCGGAACGTCGTCATCTTGCCCGGTGCATCGGCATCGGGCTCGCACCATGTCGTGTCGATTCCCATGACAAGGAGCCGAGGCGATGACACCTCGCGCAGATAGAGCCGTGCCAGCTGCAACTGTTCCCAGGGCGTCGCGGCATTCATGCCGAGATTGGCGACGCGCATGCCCACCTTCGCGGACAGCTCCGCCGGGTCGACCAGGCGTATCGTGGACGTCCCGAAGATCGCTGCATCGAACAGACGCGAACGCGCGATCTGCGGATACATGTAGCGCTGGTTCAGGTCCATGAGCGGACCCGGCAGCGCACCGGGCTTCTGCCGCAAGCCATAGGGGTCGGCGGCCAGGACGACGCCCGTCGCCGCGACCGCCAGCATGGCGGCGCTTGCAAGGAACGTCCGCACGAAGCGGCGCGGATCGGGGCATTGGGCATTCAGCGCGGCCATGGCGCGCACATCGTGGCTGGCCCGCCCGCTGTCAATGGCTGGCGGATGCAGGCAAGGCGAAAAGCGTCAGGCGGCCGACAGGAATTGCGAGAAGCGCCGCGCTTCTTCCTCAAGCCGGTTGGCCTGGTCGGCGATGCCACGCGCGACATGGACGACATCGGAGGACGTCTCCTGCGTCTCCTGTGCCGCGCGCCAAAGACGATCGGCCTCATCCGCAACGATCTCTGTGCGTCCGCGCGATTCGGCCATGGCACGATGGATTTCCAGCGTGGCCGTGTTCTGCTGCACCATCGCGGAGGCAACGGCGAGGGCGATCTCGTCCAGCCTCTTCACGGCCCTCTCGATCTCGCCGATGGCGAGCACCGCATCACCGGTCGAATTCTGGATCGCGCCGATCATGGCCGCAATCTCGTGCGTAGCGCCCGCAGTCTGTGCCGAAAGCGCCTTCACCTCCGCCGCGACGACCGCAAAGCCGCGCCCGGCTTCGCCCGCGCGCGCCGCCTCGATGGCCGCGTTGAGGGCAAGAAGGTTCGTCTGCTCGGCAATGGCCTGAATGAGCGCGACCGCGCGCCCGATATCCGTGGTGGCGGACAAAAGCTGGTCCATGGCGCTCGTCGTTGCCGAGACCTTGTCGACTGTTGCCGCTGTCATGGTGGACGCCTCGACAACCTGGCGGCTGATATCACCCACGACGTTCTCAAGCTGCTGTGACGCGGCCACCACGGCCTGTGACTGGTCCAGCGTCTGCGCCGTGCTGCTCGACACGCTTTCCGCCTGGCTGCCCGAGGAACGGGCAAGGCCCATGAGCACCTCGGCCGACTGGGCCATTTCATGAGCGCGCTCGTGTAGCGAGCCCACCACGGCCTGGACTGTGCCCTCGAACTGCCGGATCGTCGATTCCAGCAGTTCTCGCCGGTGCTGGCGAGCCTGAGCCTCGGCCGCCTCACGCTTGAATTGTTCGGCCTGCGCCTGCTCCCGCATGCGCTCCCGAAGGGCGGCGACGCTTCGCGCGATGTCGCCGATCTCGTCGAGCCGGCGCATTGCCGGAATGGTCGCGTCGATCTGGCCCGCCGACAGTTCCCGCAGCGAGTTGTTCAGGCGGGCAAGCGGCCGCCAGAGGCTTCTGTTCGACAGCCAGATCAGGAAGCTGAGGACAAGGACAACGCCGGTGGCCGCCCACGAGAAACTCTGCGCTCCGCGCCAGAGAAAGGCACGCATCCGGCTGTCGGGCATGGCCATCACAAGGAAGCTGCCGTCCTGCTCGGCCCGCGCCACAAGATGCCAGTCCCGCTCGGACGTGACATCGTCGACAGGCCTCGCGAAGAGCACCGGTGCCTTCGATTCGAGTGCCAGCTTGACGGTCTTCACGAGGTCTTCATGCAGGCGGGGGCTGACAAATTCCTGAGGCGCATGCCTGACTTCGCCACTGCCCGACAGCACGATCAGACGGAAATCGAACAATCCTGCGATCTGCGCCAGTTCGCGCGTGCCGTTCCCGCTCTCCCGATTGATGACGTGGCTGGCAACGCGCAGATCTTCCGCCAGTCTCTGGCCAATTTCGTGTCGAAGCGTGTCGCGCATCGACACGAAAGCGATCGTGAGCGCTCCGCTGGTTGCAAGAAGTGTCAGCACGGCGAGAATGATCACGCGCTGATAAATCCGGAATTGGGGAAAGGCAGTCATCGCGCCATTGCTCGCTGCAACTTCTAGTTGTGGCAAACTGACGCTCTTTCGTTTGTTTTCCGTTTCCTCATTGGCAGACAGGCCGGTTTTTATGCGGAGTTCCAAAAGGGCTTTGCGCCCGGCGCACGCTTTTGTAGAAGCGGGCCAGTTCTGTTGAGCAGGGAGCCCGGCCGTGACCGCAATTGTCGATATCGTTGCCCGCGAAATTCTGGACAGCCGGGGCAACCCCACAGTCGAGGTGGACGTGACGCTCGAGGACGGATCCCTCGGCCGTGCGGCAGTACCGTCCGGGGCGTCCACGGGCGCCCACGAGGCTGTCGAGCTGCGCGATGGCAACAAGGCCCGCTATCTCGGCAAGGGCGTCCGCAAGGCGGTCGATGCGGTCAATCGCGAGATCTTCGAGGCCCTGTCCGGCATGGATGCCGAGGACCAGTCGCGCCTCGACGAGACCATGATTGCGCTGGACGGCACGCCCAACAAGGGGCGGCTCGGCGCCAATGCGATCCTGGGTGTGTCGCTTGCAACGGCTAAGGCCGCGGCTGTCGCCTCAGGCCTGCCGCTCTATCGCTATATCGGCGGCACGCAGGCCCGCGTCCTCCCGGTTCCGATGATGAACATTATCAATGGCGGCGCCCATGCCGACAACCCGATCGACTTCCAGGAGTTCATGATCCTGCCAGTCGGGGCGCCCTCGTTCAGCGAGGCGCTTCGCATCGGCGCCGAGGTGTTCCACACCCTGAAGAAGGGGCTCAAGCAGGCCGGCCACAACACCAATGTCGGTGACGAGGGCGGCTTTGCGCCGGACCTGCCCAACGCCAAGGCCGCGCTCGACTTCATCATGGAGTCTGTCGAGCAGGCGGGTTTCAAGCCCGGCCATGACGTGATGATCGGCCTCGATTGTGCCGCGACAGAGTTCTTCAAGAACGGCGCCTATCATTACGAAGGCGAAGGCAAGACCCGGTCGATCGAGGAGCAGGTCACCTATCTCGCAAGCCTCGTGGCCGACTATCCGATCGTCACCATCGAGGACGGCATGTCCGAGGATGACTGGCAGGGCTGGAAGGCGCTGACCGACGCTATCGGCGACCGCTGCCAGCTCGTCGGAGACGATCTCTTCGTCACCAATGTCAACCGGTTGAGCCAGGGCATTGCCAGCCGGACCGGCAACTCGATTCTCATCAAGGTCAACCAGATCGGCACGCTGACCGAGACGCTCGCCGCTGTCGATATGGCGCAGCGCGCGGGCTACACGGCGGTGATGTCCCACCGCTCGGGCGAAACCGAGGATTCGACCATCGCCGACCTCGCGGTGGCCACCAATTGCGGGCAGATCAAGACCGGATCGCTGGCCCGTTCCGACCGGCTGGCCAAGTACAACCAGCTCCTGCGCATCGAGGAGCATCTCGGTCCACAGGCCCGTTATGCCGGCCGCGCAGCGCTCAAGGCGCTCGCCTGAGCGCAGTCGTCAACCCGGCCTTAACCATGGACGGCGACACTGTCGTCCATGGTCGTCCGTCACAGATCCCGCCGCTTCCTCGTCCCCGCCATGCTCTACGCCGTCTCGGCCGGGCTGGTCGGCTATTTCCTGCATCACGCCTATGAGGGTGATCGCGGGATGGAGGCGAAGCGCGCCCTCAAGGCCGAGATCATTCGGCTGAACGACGAGCTTTCGGAGCTGAAGAAGACGCGCGCCTCGTGGGAA
>JBIPLL010000305.1:0-4288 GCA_044368425.1 Beijerinckiaceae bacterium | reverse complement strand
CTCGTCCGAGGGCAACCCTGAAACGGTTCATCGCCACGAACATGCGCCGACCCTCAGCAAGCCCGGTCATCACCCGGCCCGAAGTGTCATCTGGTTCCCGCCGCGCGAAAATCCAGAGTGGTTTGGCTCAGTCGGTGATGCCGTAATAGTCGCGATACCAGGCAACGAATCGGCCAATGCCGTCCTCGATCGTGGTATCGGGCCGGAAATCGACCGCTGCCTGCAGCGCGGCGACATCGGCATAGGTCTGCGGCACGTCGCCCGGTTGCATCGGCAGCAGCCGGCGCTGCGCCTTGCGTCCGATGGCGTTCTCGATGGCCGCGATGAAGCGCTCCAGCGTCACCGGCGTATGATTGCCGATATTGTACACGCGATAGGGTGCAGCCCCGCGCGACGGATCGGGATGGGCGACCTCCGGGTTCCAGTCGGCATCTGCGGCGGGCGGATGGTCGACGAGGCGCACGATCGCCTCCACCACATCGTCGATATAGGTGAAGTCGCGCTTCATGCGGCCTTCATTATAGACGTCGATGGGCTTGCCCTCTGAAATGGCCTTGGTGAACTTGAAATAGGCCATGTCCGGCCGCCCGAACGGGCCATAGACGGTGAAGAATCGCAGACCGCTCGTCGGCACCTGGAACAGATGCGCATAGGTATGCGCCATCAGCTCGTTGGAGCGCTTGCTTGCCGCATAGAGCGAGACGGGATGACCCACGCCATCGGTCTCGCTGAACGGCACCTTCGTGTTGGCGCCATAGACCGAGCTCGACGAGGCATAGATCAGGTGCCCGACCGGGTGGTGGCGGCAGGCCTCGAGGATCGACAGGAAGCCCGCGAGATTGGAGCTGACATAATCGTGCGGGTGGTCGATCGAGTAGCGGACGCCCGCCTGCGCCGCGAGATTGACCACCGCCTGCGGCTTCAGGCTCTCGAACAGGGCCATGACCGAGCCTGCATCGGCGAGGTCGATCTTGTGGAAGGAAAAGCCGTTGCGCCCCTCGAGCTGGCGCAGGCGCGCTTCCTTCAGCGAGACGTCGTAATAGGCGTTGAGATTGTCGAGACCGGTGACCTGCGCGCCGTGATCGAGCAGGCGCTGCGCCACATGATATCCCACGAAACCGGCAGCTCCGGTGACGAGGATACGGCGCCCTGCAAGCGAAACCATCGTCATCTCTTCTCTCCCCCAAACCGGAGCAGCGTCACTGCCGTTCCGGCACACCGGGAGGGCCGCAGCCCTCCCGCTTTCCAAGGATGGTCGGACGGCGGGAGGCTTGCCCCCCGCTGGCGATCAGACGAGCGACTCGACCGCCGGGCGGCCGATGCTGACATAGGTGAAGCCGCGCCGGGCCATCTCTTCCGGCCGGTAGATATTGCGCAGATCAACCACGATGGGCGTGCTCAGCGCCTTCTTGACGCGGTCGAGATCGAGCGCCCGGAACGCGTCCCATTCCGTCACGATGGCGAGTGCATCTGCACCGTCCAGCGCGGCATAGGGCGACTCGCAATAGACGACGCTGGCCGGCAGCACGAGCTTGGCCTGCTCGGTGCCTTCGGGATCGAAGGCCTGCACGCGTGCGCCCCCATCGATCAGCGTCTGGATGACGGCGATCGACGGCGCGTCGCGCATGTCGTCCGTGTTCGGCTTGAAGGTCAGCCCGAGCACGGCGATCGTCTTGCCGCGCACATCGCCACCGCAGGCCTGGACGACCTTGCGGCCCATCGCGCGCTTGCGCTGGTCGTTGACGGCCGCCACCGTCTCGACGATGCGCGCGGGCGCGTCATGGTCCTGCGCCGTCTTGATCAGCGCCAGCGTGTCCTTCGGGAAGCACGAGCCGCCATAGCCGGGTCCTGCATGCAGGAACTTGCCGCCGATCCGGTTGTCGAGGCCGATGCCGCGCGCAACCTCCTGCACATTCGCGCCGACGCGCTCGCAAAGGTCGGCCATCTCGTTGATGAAGGTGATCTTCGTGGCGAGGAACGCATTGGCGGCATACTTGATCAGCTCCGCGGTGCGGCGGCTGGTCATGAGCAGCGGCGACTGGTTGAGGTAGAGCGGCCGGTAGAGCTCGGTCATGACCTCCTGCGCGCGCTTGTCCTCGGTGCCAATGACGATGCGGTCCGGGCGCTTGAAGTCGCCGATGGCGGCACCTTCGCGCAGGAATTCCGGGTTCGAGACCACGGCAAACTCGGCGTCGGGGCGTTCCTCGCGAATCACGCGCTCGACCTCGTCGCCCGTGCCCACCGGCACCGTCGACTTGGTCACCACGACCGTATAGCCCTTCATCGCGCGGGCGATCTCGCGCGCGGCGGCGAAGACATAGGACAGGTCGGCATGGCCGTCGCCGCGCCGCGAGGGCGTGCCCACCGCGATGAACACGGTATCGGCTTCCTCGACCGCCTTCGTCAGGTCGGTTGCAAAGAACAGGCGCTCTTCCCGCACGTTCTTGGCGACAAGCTCGGCAAGCCCGGGCTCGAAGATCGGCATGATGTTCTTTTCGAGTGCCTCGATCTTGCGGGCGTCCTTGTCGACGCAGGTCACCACATGCCCGAAATCGGCAAAGCAGGCTCCGGAAACCAGGCCCACATAGCCCGAACCGATCATTGCGACGCGCATGCCCTTCACCCTCCATTCGCGCCGGATGACGGCGCCTGTTCATTCTGGCCGGACCGGACCCCAGGTCACGTATGCCGGCGCCCCTGGACGGGATCGGCCCGCCCCTCCGTCATTGCGTTACCTGCTGCGGTGCAGCACGGCAATCACGTCTCGTGGACGTGGTAAGCGAGCGTCAGGGGCTCTTGCCCATCAGCGGCCGCAATTCCTCGATTACCCGCTCCGTCCGGATGCGGATGCCCGGAGGATTGAGGTGATACTGGGTGTCCCGGAACTCCGAGAGCGGCAGCATGGCATTTGTCGCCGTGCCGGCCACCGGAATACCCAGCCCATCATAAAAGGCCCGGATTTCACGAAGCGCCCGGGCGTTCTCATATTCCGCGAAATAGATCGTGTTGGGCCAGGCCGCGATCAGCCGGACATTGTTGGCCTTGGCCCAGTCGCGGAATGCGGTCACGGCGCGCACCGTCACGCCTTCCGGATTGAAGCGCATCGGCATTGGACGATAGAGCTTCAGCCGGTCGACCTGCTCCTGCGGCACGGGCCGCAGCTGCGCCGGGTCTGTTGGCGCATCGGCATGTTTCGAGGCAACGGAGAAATACATGTCCGGCTTCGTCTTGCGCGACCAGGCCCAGACATCGACGACCCGCCAGGGGTCGAAGGCAAAGAGCGTGCGCAGCAACTGCAGCGGCGACAGCGACCAGATGAACTCCGGCTCGCAGGCCATGGCGAAGGAAATCGCATCGGCCGGGGCAACTGCCATGCCGTAATGCTCATATTCCAGCATCAGCACGGCAGTGTCGCCGGGCTTCAGCGTCTTCTTTGCCGACCAGATCAGAAGTTCAGGCCCAAGCGCCGCATAGGTGCCAAAATTGCCGCCGGCAGCGCCGAGCTTCTCGCCGGCCAGCTGCGCGTTCACGCCCCAGTGGACGCTGGACCCGCCGATGAAGACAAGGCGTGGATGGGGCAGCGAACCGATGGCCCGCGCCTTGATATCGACGAGCGCACACCGGGCATAGGTATCCTGGGTGTGCTTGCCGAATTGCCAGAGGAAGATCCCCGCCAGCACCAGCGTGCAGACGAGGAAAGCGGCAGCCGAGGCGATCAGCGAGCGCACCGCCATCCGGCTGAGCGTCTGAGCCTCGCGGGTGAGCGGAGTGTCTTGCGTCCGGAGTGAGGCATCCATGGTGCTGCGCTCCTCAGAACTGATAATAGAGGAATTCGGAACGGGACGTTGTGTTGACCATCTTCACCCCGATGAAAATGATCAGGCCCGCCGCCAGCCCCCAGCCGACCGACGGTCGCCAGGCCAGCCGCTCGACGATCGCCGCCCGCATGCGCTCGATCCGGCCGCGTGCCGTGACAGGCGTCTTGCCCCAGCTGCTCATGACTTCCTGCGTGTTGAGAACGGGCTGATAGCGCGCCGTCAGCTCGATGAGATTGGGGGCGAGGAAGGCGATCAGCATCGCGACCCCGACAGTGGCGAGCCCGAAATAATAGCTGACCCGCTCGTTGGGCGCATAGAGCTCGACGCCCCAGCTCCGCACGTCGATCCCGGCCAGCGCCAGCACCTGGGCTGCTTCGAGCGGCATGGCAAAGCCCTTCAGGCCGATCATGGCGCTGTAGAACGCTGTCGTCACGCCCATGTCATGGGCCCGGAAGGGCACCCATGCAACG
>JBIPLL010000304.1:0-4289 GCA_044368425.1 Beijerinckiaceae bacterium | reverse complement strand
CCGCAGGCAGGAGCCATCGCGCATCTGAAGGTCGGGTCGGTGATCGTCCGGGAATATCAGGGCGTCCTGCATGAAGTCATGGTGGTCCCAGGCGGGCTGTGCTGGAGGGGGCGGACCTACACCAGCCTGTCGGCCATCGCCGCCCTGATCACCGGAACCCGCTGGAACGGGCCAAGGTTCTTCGGACTGCGGCGCGGCCGTGACGCGACAGCTGTTGCGGCTCCGGCCATCGGGGCGGCCGGGGCAGCCGCGCCTTCATCGCCACCTCGATCGACGAGGCCTTCGTCGGCAGCCGCCCAGGCAACGCTGGCAGGAGCAGATGTGCTGCCATGAAGGTCACGGCGCCCACCCCGCAGCGCTGCGCGATCTACACGCGCAAATCGACCGAGCACAATCTCGACCTCGCCTTCAACTCGCTTGATGCCCAGCGGGAGGCCTGCGAGGCCTATGTCAGGAGCCAGGCCCATGAGGGCTGGTCGCTCGTGCCCGATCGCTTCGATGACGGAGGTCTCTCGGGGGCCAGCCTGGACCGAGCCGCCCTGCAGGGCCTGCTCGACAAGGTGCGCGCCCGGGCCATCGACATCGTCGTCGTCTACAAGGTCGATCGCCTCACCCGGTCGCTCGCCGACTTCGCCAAGCTCGTCGAGTTGTTCGACGCCCATGGCGTGTCGTTCGTCTCCGTCACCCAGTCCTTCAACACGACGTCGAGCATGGGGCGGCTCACGCTCAACGTGCTGCTGTCCTTCGCCCAGTTCGAGCGCGAGGTGATCGGGGAGCGCGTCCGGGACAAGATCGCCGCCTCCAAGCGTCGGGGCCTGTGGGTGGGAGGACCGATCCCGCTCGGCTACCGCTCGGACAACAAGGCGCTCGCGGTAGTGGAGCAGGAGGCCATGATCGTCCGGACGATCTTCAGCGACTATCTGCGCCTGGGCTCGATCGCGGATCTGGCCTCGTCCCTGCAGGCCGGGGGGCTCAGGCCACGGGCTCGGCAACGGCCGGATGGCGCGATGGTTACACCCGGCCGGTTTGGCGTGGGGGCGCTCGCCCATATCCTGAAGAACCGCTTCTATATCGGAGAGGTCGTGTTCCGTGGCGAGGTCCATCAGGGCGAGCATCCGCCCATCCTGGATCGTTGCCTGTTCGATGCCGTGCAGGACAGGCTGGCGGAAGCGACGGTCCAGCGCCGGCTCGCCCGGTCACAATCCGCCGCGCTCCTCGCCGGACGGATCGTCGACGATGCCGGATGGGCCATGAGCCCCAGCCACGCCACCAAGAAGGGCGTGCGCTATCGCTACTACGTGTCCCAGGCATTGCTACAGGGACGCCGGGACGAGGCCGGATCGATCGCGCGTGTTTCGGCACCGGATCTAGAGGCGCGCGTTCTCGCTGCCATCCGCGCCCACGCCACCGGAAGCACGGGCCTTGATGACCGCGGGCTGGTCGAAGGCCATGTCGAGACGATCACCGTCACCAGGGGCATGGTCCGCATCGCGCTGCGCCAGCAAGACCCGGCCTCATCATCCGACGGCGACCCATCGGTGAACACCCCTCGCGTGATCGAGGTGGCGTTCCAGCCATCACGAACGATGCGCAAGGGACTGGCTCACGCCCCGGACACATCCGCCTCCATCACGGCGCGCGACAGGGACCTCCTTCTTCGAGCCATCGGCCGGGCTCAGGCCTGGGTTGCATCGGTCGAGGCCGGGCAACGCACATTCGAGGCCATCGCGGCCGCCGAGGGCTTGGTGGAGCGCCACGTCCGCCGCCTCGCTCCCCTCGCCTGCCTCGCTCCGTCAATCGTCAAGGCCATCGCCAATGGCACGGCGCCGGCGGGACTGACCATCTCAGGCCTGACCCAGGCCCTGCCCCATTCATGGGCCGAGCAGGAAAAGCGGTTCGGCATCAGCTGACGCGCAACTGGCACCCCGCCAAGGCACAGGTGCCACCCCCAACCGAAGCTGATCATCACGGGCCCGAGGGTCCCCATAGCGTCGCCGCATGACCATGCGCCGCAAGCCCGAGCCGCACGCAGCCGCTCCCGCTTCCGTCGAAACCGTCTCCTGCCGAAGCGAACCGGTCTCCTCGTCGCGCGGCGCAGAATGGCGGACATGGCCGATCCCGGAACTGAGACACGGCGCGTCATTCCGGCAAGGATGCGTCATAACCGCGCCCACCGCCGTCTCCGCCAAGCCCGCAAGCACCGCCATCTCCCGCAACAGCGCGACGATCTCTCCACGACGCGGGATCGCACGCTCTGGTGGAATGGCTGGCTGAGCTGGGGAAGCACGCGGAACTGGAGAGCTTCTGGCGGTCTCATCACGCTGATTGGTTGCGTAGCCTTCTCAATCAGCGTGCGTATCGCGCGCTACACGGGCGTCCGCTGAAGCGGTTTGGCCATCGGCGGGCGCAGTTCAAGGGCGAGGTAAAGGTCCACGAGCCGGGCTTTGGTATCGTCGCGCTGGCCTCGGCCATATATCCAGCCATATGCTTGGCAGGGATATTGGCGCGATATCGCTAGGCTATATCCCATCGGCCGTGGCGACGCCGGAGGTCCGCAAAGGTTTCAGCACCGCCGACAAGAAGCGATCGTCGGGGAGGCTGAGAAGTGAGGTCCTCCCCAAAATCCGGACAGTGACGGGAGCTATAATGTAATGTTTGCTGTCTCCGGGGACGAGGAGATCAGGGCATGCGCAAACGCAGGAACCATGATGCGGGCTTCAAGGCTCGCATCGCGGTGTCAAGGTGAGGCTCGACAGCCAAACCGCGTACCGGAGACGATTAACGTGCCAGTGCCGCTAGCAGGACAGCGGCGCCATCATCAGCGGGCTTCAACGAACGCCAAACGCCTTTCGATAGAACGACCAGTTCGCGTCACCCAGAGCTTTCAGCACGGCTTCTGGATCGTGTCCGACACCTTTGAGAACAATCCAGTCATGCGGAATCTTCAGCAACTCGAGATAGTCGTGGAAGGCTGCGTTGTTCTCATACGTCTCGTCGCTGCTGCCGATCACCATTCGGACGAGTGAACCTTTCGCGATTGTGATCGCGTTGGTTTTCGCTAGCGTGCGCGGACCTTCCGCGCGGAACCTTGCCTGCGAGCCGCCATAGACCCGCGCGAGGAGTTCCTCGGCCCTGACCTTGCTCGCGCGCGGTGTGCTGGTCAGCGTTTCCTGCAGCGGGCCCGCTCCCACGATAGAAATGGCGCGGAACATTTCCGGATACTTGAAGCCGAACCGCGCCGCACCGTAGCCGCCCATGCTGAAACCGTCCAGCAACCGACCTTCACGAGCAGCGACAGTGCGGTACGTTGCATCGATGTGCGACACCAGATCCCTGACAATCACGGTCTCGACCGGTGCCGCGCCATTCGACCAGTCGACATACATGCCCATTTCAAGACCGTTGACGAAGACAACGAGGCACGGCGGAGTCTTGCCGGCCTGGATCGCTTCGTCGAAGTGCCTTGCGACCGCCGGGATGCCGGCTAACCCGCCCCCAGACCCATGCAACCAATAGACGACCGGAAAGCGACGCCCAAGTTCACGGTCGTAGGCGGCGGGCAAGTATAGATGGTAACTGACGGCCGTCTTGGCCGCCGCGCTCTGGAAGGTCCGCTGCACCACGCGGTGCGCCGATACCGCGCGTGTGACCCATGGAATGGCCGAGGGCGTAAGGGATTCAGCTTGTGGTGGCGCTGCCATGCTCCGAGAAAGCGCAGCTGGAGCAACGACGAGGATGGCTGCGAAAAACATCAGGACCGCTATCCGGGAGCCCGCAGCAGACCGGCCTTCCTGATCAGGAGCCACTGTGAGCGTCGTTTGCTCAGTCATTTCGTCTCGAGTCATGCGTGACCTTCGTTTTAGTCGAGCTCCGACGCCAGAAGGGGGGTTCAGGGCCGGCACCCTTCCCTCATCCCGATCATGTCATTCTCAACCTGAATACCGGAACCTTGCAGATCAAGGGTCCGACGACGAAGGAGGAGAAAGTCGTTTGGGATCGTTTGATCACCGACAAGAAGAATTGGGAACTCGAGGTCGTCGAGATCAAGAAAATGCTTGGACTGCACATGGTTCAGTAGACAAGCCCAGCCTATCCTTTGCGCATAGGAGGCAACTTGGCATATATTCGCCTGATTGCCCCAGATGCTCGCGCTCGGAGGCCTTGACGTTGCGCGAGCATATGGTACCTTCGTCGCAGTTTGGGAGATCCTGATATGCAACTGTTAGCAGCACTTCTCGCACTCAATGCGGTACTTCATGCCATCGTAATCATCAAGTTCGGCCTACAGG
>JBIPLL010000303.1:0-4298 GCA_044368425.1 Beijerinckiaceae bacterium | reverse complement strand
GCAGCACCCCGCTCATCGCGCAAGGCTCCGCAATGCTGGACCGATCCGGTCCTTGAAGGCGACGCCGGCTGCCGCGATCACGATCAGCAGGGCTCCGAGCAGGCTGATCGGCTCGGGCCAGAGCGCGAAGACGGCGAGGTCGAACAGGAGCGCCCAGATCATCGCCGTGTATTCAAAGGGGGCGAGCGTCGAGACGGGCGCGCGAGCCACTGCTTCCGTCATGGCAATATGCGCGAGCCCGCCAAGGAGGCCGGAGGCGACGAGTGCGAAAAGCGCCGTGCGGCCCACATCGGCCCAGCCCAGCGGCAAAGTCGCAAGCCCGCAGGTGGCGCAGACGATCGCGAAATAAAGGGCGATGGTGGCCGGCGCCTCGCTCGCCGTCAGACGCTTGATCTCGGTCTTGGCGAGAGCCGTCGCCGCCGCGCAGGCGAGGCCGGCTCCTGTGCCGATCAGCGTGCCCATGGCGAGGTTCGGGCCGGTCATGGCGGGCCAGAGCATCAGGCCAACGCCAAGGAAGCCGAGGAGGGTGGCGCCTCCAACCAGCCAGCCCGGCCGCTCCCCCAGGATCGCGACAGCGACGGGCACGACAATGAGCGGCGCGAGGAAGGAGAGGGCGGTCGCGAGCGCGAGCGGCAGATGCGCGATCGAAAGGAAGGAGAAGAACATCGCGGCGCAGCCATAGAGGCTGCGCCTGACATGGCCGAGCGGACGCCCGGTCCTGAGCCCGTGCCACAGCTGCCCGCGCCAGGCGAGATAGGCGACGATGGGCCCGATTGCGACCGCGCTCCGCCAGAACACGATCTGGCCGACAGGCGCCTCGACCGAGGCGACCCGGACCGACAGGCTCATCAGCGCAAAGAACAGCGTCGCGAGCAGGCGCAGGGCGATCCCTGCACCTGCCGATCCCGCGACCCCGGTCGTCAGGTCGGTCACGGCTGTGTTCCCATCAGCCCAGGCTGACCTTGTGAAGCATGTAGCGCATCTCGAAGGGATCGATCACGAGACCCTTCACCCGCTTGTTCACGGCTATCGTGTGCTCGAACCACGAGATGGCGGCGACAGGAACCTCATCCTGGATGATCTTCAGGATGTCGCGCCGCAGCACCGCTCTTCGCGTTTCGTCGAAGCTCTGGACATATTGCTCGGTCAACGCCTTCACCTTGTCGCGGCCGGGCCAGTTGAGCGTGCCCCAGGTCGACCGCTCGCGCGTGAAGTCGGGAATGATGGTCGCGATGACCTCCGGCACGTTCACATAGGTGCGCGCAAACATCGTCATCTGCATCGTGCCGGCCTGAATGGCGGCGGGAATGGCAGCAGATGGGACGGGCTCGACGGCAAGCTCCATGCCGATGGCCTTCAGCTGGGCCTGCATGGCCGTGCCCATCACCGTCAGTTCCGGGCGGTTGGCGATGGTCAGCATGGTGGCGGCCAGCCTGACGCCGTCCTTGCCCCGCACGCCATCGCCGCCACGCAGCCAGCCGGCCTGGTCGAGCAGCGCATTCGCTCCGGCGACATCGAAAGGATAAGCAGGCAGGGTCGCGTCATGCCAGTCTGGCACCGCCGCAGGAAGAAGCTGCGTGGCAGCAGAAGCCGGATGGCGCAGGATCGCCGATGCGATTCCCTTGCGGTCGATGGCCATGTTGATGGCGCGGCGCACGCGGACATCCGCGAATTGCGGCAGGCCGGAATTGAAGGCCATGGCGCGCACGCGCGGAATGGTGAGACTCTCGACCTTCATCTGTCCGGCCGCATCGATGCGCGCCGTTGCGGCTGGAACCGTGGTGAAGATGATGTCCTGATCGCCGGCAATCGCCACATTGGTGCGCGTATCGCCATTCGCGATGGCCGTGTACCGGACGCGCGAGACCTTCGGCTTCTCGCCCCAGTAGCGGTCGAAGCGTTCCAGCTCGATCACTGTCTTGCCGTCGATTGCGGTGATGCGGAACGGGCCGGTACCAATGACGCGGCTCACCTTGCCGTCCACGCCCAACGATGCAGGCGCGAGAATAACCGAGGCATAGTCCACGAGCACCGCTGGCAGGTGGCTGAACGGTGTCTTTGTCTTCAGGACAATCGTTTCGCCATCGGTTGTCAGCTGATCCACCGGGATCTGCTGCATGCTCTCGCCAGCGAGCGAACGCCTGAGGCTCGCCGCCGCCGCCTCTGCCGTGACAGCCGTCCCGTCGTGGAACACGACGCCGGGGCGGATCTTGAAACGCCATGTCAGCCTGTCGTCCCCGACCGACCAGCTTTCCGCAATTCCGCCGGTGAGCTTGCCATCCGGCTCGACCATTACCAGCGTCTCGGCGATCTGCATCCGCGCCATGATATAGCCGGTGTCCGTCGGCTCGGGCGACGTCCATTCCCAAGGAGAGGCCACGCGGAGGACGCCGCTTTCCTGCGCGCGTGGCAGGGACGGGAAGCCGGCAAGCGCGGTGGCCGAAGCGGCAAGAGCGAGCGCCGAACGGCGTGTGAAAGTGGCTTTGGTGTTCATGCAATCCTCGGAAGGGGTGTTGTCGCTCTCAGGTGGCTTTGGTCTGCGCGGGGCGTCGTTCGACCTGCCGCGCATCTGCTGTCAGCGGCGGCACCCGGCCAAGGATGCCGGCCTGCAAGGCTGCGGGCCGCTCGAACCGCTCCATGAATCCGTCAGCGCGCGCGGCGTAGAGCGCGAATGCATCGAGGACGGCAGCCGCGTCGCGGTCCGGGTCGAGATCGCCGAAGAGATAGGTGAAGCGGCCTTGCGCCGAGAAAGCGACGACGCAAGGCCGCTTGCATTGGCTCATGCAGCGGACATCGCGAAGACGGGCGAGGTCGAGCCCGCGGCGGCGGGCCTCCTCCTCGATGGCTTCCGCAAGCGCGGCACCGGGGCGACTGTCATCCGCGCCGCGCCAGCCTTCGGGCTTGCACCGGAAGCAGATCGACAGGCAGGCATCTTCAACTGGGACGGCAGCCATCACGCCCCCCTGCCGCTCCCGCCGGTGAAAGCCGGACGGCTCGACGAAATCGGCTTTCATTCTGCGCGCGAAGCAGCGTCGCCCGTCCACGAGCCCAGCGTGCCGGAGACAATCCTGTCCGGGCGGCGGGCGAGTGCCGCTCGGTCGCAATGCTGCCAATCAGAACCATGAAAGTCATGAGGGAGAGGCTCGAAATCGTCTGGCTGGGAAAAAGCATGACCGGATGCGAGACGCGTCCGGTGCGGACATGTTGAATGTCCAAGGTTCGATTGAAGGCGTATAGTATACTATACTCTACCGCTCAAGCCCCTTGAGCACGGGTCTGGTCGAGGCAGCCAGGGCAAGCGCCCTGCCGCTGCAAATCGCCCGGAATGGGTATGACCATGAGACCGGGCAGGGAGGGGCCCGCCGGTTCCGTTGCGGGTCCGGCGGGAAGCGGGTCTATGATGGCGCCTTGCTGACCGGCAGAGGAGTGCCGGCCTGCCGTTGGGCATGTGGAGCCGCCATGGATGGCCTTGTTTTCGTGGCGGTACTCTGCGCGGCGCTGCTCCATGCGGGTTGGAATGCCAGCGTGAAGTCCGGTATCGACCGGCTGTCGGGCATGCTGGTCATGACGCTGGCAATGGCAGCTTTGTCCGGCATCCTGCTACCATTCGTGACCGCACCCGCAGCGGCGGCCATACCGTGGATCATCGCCTCGTCCGTGCTGCATGTCGGCTACAAGGCGTGCCTTGTCGGGGCCTACGAACATGGCGACCTGAGCCAGGTTTATCCGCTCGCACGAGGCACGGCGCCGCTCGTGGTGGCCTTGGTATCGGGGCCGCTGCTCGGCGAAACGCTGCCGGCAATATCCATTCTGGCGATCGTGCTGATCGGCGCTGGCGTGGTGCTCATGTCCATGAAGGGCGGCGCCAATCTCGGCCGGATGCGCGGTGCGGCACTGGCCTACGCGCTGGGAACGGCGGCTTTCACCGCGTCCTATACGCTGGTCGACGGCATGGGTGCCCGGATCTCCGGATCGCCATCGAGCTATCTGTTCTGGCTGGTCCTGGGCGACGCGGTCGGAACATGCGCCTATGCGCTCTACCGTCGCGGCCCCGCCTTCTTTCCCGCACTCATTCCGCATTGGCGCATCGGCCTGCTGACCGGAGCCATGTCGCTGGGGGCCTACTGGATCGCCTTGTGGGCCTTTTCCCGCGCGCCCATCGCGCTGGTTGCCGCCTTGCGCGAAACGAGCGTGCTGTTTGCGATGCTGATCGCGGTGCTCGTGCTGCGCGAAAGGGCCACGCCGTGGCGCTGGATGGCCGCAATGATCATCGTCACGGGGGTTGTCTTGCTGCGCCT
>JBIPLL010000301.1:0-4301 GCA_044368425.1 Beijerinckiaceae bacterium | reverse complement strand
CGGGTGAGGCCCGTCATATCGGCCCGCGCTGCCCGACCATGCCGCCGTCGTGACCGGCGAGGGGGCCGTCAGAGCCTGAAATCCTCACCCAGATAGAGCCGGCGCACATCCTCGTTGGCGACGATCTCGTCGGGCGTGCCCTCGGTCAGGACGCGGCCCGAATGGATGATATAGGCCCGGTCGATCAGGCCCAGCGTCTCGCGGACATTGTGGTCGGTGATGAGCACACCGATGCCGCGGCCGGTCAGGTGGCGCACGAGATTCTGGATGTCGCCCACCGCGATGGGATCGATGCCGGCAAAAGGCTCGTCCAGCAGCATGAAGGACGGCTTGCCGGCGAGCGCGCGGGCGATCTCGCATCGGCGCCGCTCGCCGCCCGACAGGGCGATCGACGGGGCCTTGCGCAGGCGGGCGATGTTGAACTCCTCCAGGAGGGCATCGAGTTCGCGCTCGCGGGTCTTGCGGTCGGGCTCGACCACCTCAAGCACGGCCCGGATGTTGTCCTCGACATTGAGGCCACGAAAGATCGAGGCTTCCTGCGGAAGATAGCCGATGCCGAGCCGCGCACGGCGGTACATCGGCAATTGCGTGATGTCGTGACCATCGAGGCTGATCGCGCCACGGTCGGCGGCAACGAGGCCGGTAATCATGTAGAAGATCGTGGTCTTGCCGGCGCCGTTGGGTCCGAGCAGGCCGACAGCCTCGCCATTGCGGACCGTCAGGCCCGCATCGTGCACCACGGTGCGGCCGCGATAGCTCTTCTGCAAGCCGGCCACGGCCAGGACGCCGGGGCCGCTGTCAGGTGGCAGCCAGCCGAGTTCGCCGGGGGCGGCGGCGGTGGAGCGGGAGCGACGGAACAAGCCAATCACGCGCGGTTCAGCCTTCGTCCTGACGGAGATGTCGCAGCAAGCCAAAGCCCTTTGGCGACGGGGGATCTCCCCCGCCTGCTCCTAGGACATGGCATCGCGCGATGCAAACGGACCGGTTCAGTTGGCGCGCGCGGGCGGGCGGGCGGGGGTTGCGGCACCGGGCGCCGGGGACTCGCTGCCGGGCACGATCAGCGCACGAACGCGACCGCCCTCCACATTCGCGACGCCGGTATTGAGGTTGTAGAGAACCTTCTCGCCGCGCGTCACGTTCTGGCCCTGGCTGAGCGCGGCATTGCCCGTGATGGTCACGACATTCGCGACCCGGTCGAAGGTTGCGTTATTGCCAGTGGCGACCTGATCGCGCTGCATCACGGTCACGGGGCCGGCGCAATCGACCTTGCGTACGGCGCTGTCACCGGCCGGTGCGGCAGGGGCCTGGTTCGCAGCGGGGGCCGCGCCGGGCCGGTTGCCGCCGCGCTCGTAGAAGACGGTCATTGCGGAGCAACGAATGGTCGTCTCGCCCTGAACCGCGACGACATTGCCGGCGAACACCGCACGATTCTCACGGTCGAAGACATCGAGCCGGTCGGCGTCGATCTTGATCGGCTCGCGAGAATTGCCGCCGATGCCGGCCATCGGCGCGGGACGCGCCGGCTGCGCCGCCTGCGCCAGCGCATCGGCAACCGGAAGGCCGAGAAGCAGCGCACAGGCCAGAGCGGCGGCGGGAACGACGCGGCCTGTGGACAGGGGCTTGAAGCTCATGGAACGTCCTTTCGGGCGGCGGGTCGGGAACTGGCCTGGGACGGAGCCTCGAAGACGGCGTGCACCCGCCCCTCGAAGACCATGCGACGGCCATTGTCTGTGATGTCCATGCGGTCGGCGGCGATCGTGCCTTCGGAGAAGGCGACCTCGACCGGTTCGCTCGAGGTCACGACACCGCCCTTGAAGTCGACATAGGCCGAACTCAGCCGCGCGGAATAGCCGGAATCGGTGGCGACCCGCACATTGCCCTTGAGATCGATCCGCTCCTGTTGCGTGTCATAGAGCCCGTGATCGGCCTGGAGACGGGCTACTGCACCGTCCTGCATCGTCACGCGCGCCTTCATGTTGACGAGGTCGACGACATTGGGCTTGCGCACGTCCTGTGTCGCGGAATCGGCCGTCACCTCGAAGGGCTGGCCGTCCTTGCCGCGAAAGCCGGTGAGGCGCGGCTGCTCCATGGTGATTCGCGTGCCCGCAAGGTTGATCGGACCGATGGAGATGGCGCCGATATGCCGGAACGGGTCGAGAATGCCGATGGTGGCGACGATGCCGATGGCCAGACCTGCGCCGATCGGGATCGCCTTCTTCAGCCAGCGCACGCGGGTGGAATTGCGGCGCGCCGCAGCATAGGCCCGGCCACGGGTCTGCGGGCGCACAGGCTCTCGGCCTGCGGCAGCGCCGGGCAGGCCAGAACCGTCGACGCTGTGATTCACGCCGGACATGCCGCTCCGATCCGCCCCCGGTTTCCGATGTCGTTCATCCTGTCCGCCGCCTGCTGCCGCATCGCCGTGGCGAAGTTATGTCGGCAGCAGCGAAGCAGTCCGGTTCAACGGCCGGAACCCGTGCTTTGTGCCGTCAGCAGGTGCGCTTGACAAGTCCGCCGCGCCATGTGGAGAACCCGAAGCGCGGTCGAAGGTTCACGATCCGCCTGTTTGCAGACATTATCCGCCCGTCACGTCCCTGCCCTGCCCGGAGTTCCGCAATGTCGCTCGACCGCCTTGCCGCCACCATCGATGCTGCCTGGGAGCGGCGTGGGGACATCACGCCGCAGACGCAAGGCGCCGAGCGTGCCGCCGTCGAGGAGGCGATCGCGGGCCTCGATGCCGGTCGCCTGCGGGTCGCGCAGAAGCAGGGTGACGACTGGGTCGTCAATCAATGGCTCAAGAAGGCCGTGCTGCTGTCGTTCCGGCTGAACGACAACGAACTCATCAGCCACGGGCCGGGCGGCTCGCACTGGTGGGACAAGGTGCCCTCCAAGTTCGCGGGCTGGGACGCCGAGTCGTTCCGGCAGGCGGGCTTCCGGGCCGTGCCCAATGCGGTCGTCCGGCGCGGCGCCTTCGTGGCGCCGGGCGTGGTGCTGATGCCGTCCTTCGTCAATATCGGCGCCCATGTCGACAGCGGCACCATGGTGGATACCTGGGCGACCGTCGGCTCCTGCGCGCAGATCGGACGCAATGTCCATCTGTCGGGCGGCGCCGGCATCGGAGGCGTGCTGGAGCCGCTCCAGGCCAATCCCACCATCATCGAGGACGATTGCTTCATCGGCGCGCGGTCGGAAGTGGTCGAGGGCGTGATCGTGGGGCGCGGCAGCGTGCTGTCGATGGGCGTGTTCATCGGCGCGTCGACGAAGATCATCGACCGGAGCACGGGCGAGATCTTCATGGGGCGGGTGCCGCCCTATTCCGTCGTTGTTGCCGGCACCCTGCCCGGGCGGAACCTGCCGAACGGGCAGCCGGGGCCGTCGCTGGCCTGCGCCGTCATCGTCAAGCGGGTGGACGAACAGACGCGCTCAAAGACCAGCATCAACGAATTGCTGCGCGACTGATGCGCTGACAGCGGCTCGGCTCCCGTGCGGGCACAGTCCCGCAGGGCCTTGCTGCCAGACGCCTGCGGCGATCCGGCCAGGACGACACACGACCGTCATGTGAAGCCGCTAATGTTGTGTGGCGGTAGTCCGCCGCCTCACGATAACAAGATAACGGTCTCGACTCGATGCCGTATCGTGCCGGACCGGGATGACGGGGACTGACCGATGCCTGAGGCGGCACATGCCGACGCGGTCGAGGAACCAGAAGCCTTCCTGATGCTGCGCCGTTTCATCGCCAGCATCGAGGCGGAAGGCGCCGACGCCTTTGCGCGCCTGTCGCAGGAGGAATTCGACTCGCTGGCCGATGTGCTCGTCATCATCGAGGCAAGGCCTGCATTCGAGGACTTCGCGGTCCGCTATATGGGTCCAACCGTGGCGGAGGCCTATGGGATGGACCTGACGGGCTGGGTCTTTGCCGACCTGCTGCAATCGCCGGTCGTCCGGGCATGCCTCTACGATTACCGGGATTGTGCTGCGCAAGCGGCGAGCAGCATCCAGCGGGCGCGGCCTGTGGTGGGACGCGGCGACGGC
This sequence comes from Beijerinckiaceae bacterium, assembly GCA_044368425.1. Lineage (GTDB taxonomy): Bacteria > Pseudomonadota > Alphaproteobacteria > Rhizobiales > Beijerinckiaceae > JBIPLL01. The sequence continues at coordinate 272 of JBIPLL010000301.1, read as the reverse complement.
CTGCGCTTCTCGCGGCTGCTGATACCGTTCATCCAGGAGGGGCGGGTCACCCATGTGCTGGGCGCCTTCCATTTCTTCTTCCGATAGAGCCTGGGCATCGGCGCCGATTTGCACGTCTGGCGCGGACGGGGCATAGGATTGCGTCATTCCGGCGCGAGATCATCCATGTCCGATCATGAGGTTCCCCCCGTAACGCAGCCCGTGGATGCGGGCGCGCTGGCGGTGCAGCTTTCGCAGGCTCTCATCGCCTGCCCTTCGGTGACCCCGCAGGA
>JBIPLL010000302.1:0-4301 GCA_044368425.1 Beijerinckiaceae bacterium | reverse complement strand
CAATCCGGTCTTCGATGCCGACCCCGTGCACAAGCCCTATCAGCGGGCCTCCGAGACGCTGCGCCCGAACGGCTTTGCCGGTCCGCTGGGCTTTGCCTCGGCCGCCACGATGGCCGACTACGTGGTCGTGAACATGGTCGCGGAGGCCGCGACGGGCCAGCGCAGCCCGGAAGACGCCGCCAAGCGCGCCGAAACGCGGGCCAACCGCTATTACCGCGTGTGACTTTGACAGGCGGGGCGGCATCCGCCCCGCCTGCGCCGCATCTGGCATCCGACGGACCGGCGGCGCCTCGCGCGCCGCCGTATCCGCCCATTCTCGCCCATCGCCTGCCCTCGGACGGCGCGACAGACCCGCGCACAGGATGCGACAATGGCTTCGATTGCACCGCCTCGACGAATGACCCGCGAGGTCACGCTTGCCGAGCGCCTCTTGAACGACCGCAATTTCCTCGGCGCCTTGTTCATGATGCCGGCGGCGGTGTTCCTGCTGGTCTTTCTCACCTATCCCCTGGGTCTCGGCGTCTGGCTGGGCTTCACCGATACCCGCATCGGACGGGCGGGGCAGTTCATCGGCATCGAGAACTACGAGGCGCTGGCGAGCGACCACATCTTCTGGCTCTCGGTCTTCAACACGGTTCTCTACACGACGGTCGCATCGATCCTGAAATTCGTGCTCGGCCTCTGGCTGGCGCTGCTGCTCAACGAGAAGCTGCCCTTCAAGGCCTTCATTCGAGCCATCGTGCTCCTGCCCTGGGTCGTGCCGACCGTGCTGTCGGCCATCGCCTTCTGGTGGATCTTCGACACCCAGTTCTCGATCATCACCTGGGTGCTGCAGGGCATGGGGTTGATCACCGAGGACATCAACTGGCTGGGCGACCCGACCATCGCGCGCGCCTCCGTTATCGCGGCCAATGTCTGGCGCGGCATTCCTTTCGTGGCGATCACGCTCCTGGCCGGCCTTCAGACGATCCCGGCCTCGCTGCAGGAAGCGGCGACGCTTGACGGCGCCACGCCCTGGCAGCGCTTCCGCCACATCACGCTGCCCATGCTCTCGCCGCTGATCGCGGTCGTGATGACCTTCTCGGTCCTGTTCACCTTCACCCATCTGATGGCGACGCTCTCCTTCCAGCGGGCCATTCCCGGCGGGCAGCTTGGCGAGGGCGCGGCCATCGCGGTGGCGATGATCCCCTTCCTGCTCGCAGCCATCCTGTTCAGCTATTTCGGCCTGCAGCGGCGACGCTGGCAGCAGGGCGGCGGCGACTGAGGAGACATGACGATGACATCCGCCAATCCCGCCGTCCCCGCCAATGACGACAGCGTCGGCATGTCCTATCTCGACCGGCTTCCCCGCCGGGTCGTGGTGGTCTACCTGCCGCTGGCCGTCTTCGTCTTCGTCCTGCTCTTCCCCTTCTACTGGATGGGCATCACGGCGCTGAAGCCGAACCACGAGCTGACGGACTTCAAGAATTACAGCCCGTTCTGGCCGTCGAGCCCGACGCTTCGGCACATCCAGTACCTGCTCTTCGAAACGTCCTATCCGGGCTGGCTCTTGAACACGATGATCGTGGCGATCGGGGCGACGATCATCTCGCTGGTCGCCTCGGTTTTCGCCGCCTATGCGATCGAGCGCATCCGCTTCAAGGGTTCGCGATTCACCGGCCTTGCGATCTTCCTCGCCTATCTGGTGCCGCCCTCGATCCTGTTCATTCCGCTCGCCGTCATGGTGTTCGGCATGGGCATCTACGACACCAAGCTCGCACTGATCTTCACCTACCCGACCTTCCTCATCCCCTTCTGCACCTGGTTGCTGATGGGCTATTTCCGCTCGATCCCCTACGAGCTTGAGGAATGCGCCCTGATCGACGGCGCCTCGCGCTGGCAGATCCTGACGCGCATCCTGCTGCCGCTTGCTGTTCCGGGCCTGATCTCGGCCGGCATCTTCGCCTTCACTTTGTCGTGGAACGAATTCGTCTATGCGCTCACCTTCATCCAGTCGTCCGAGAACAAGACCGTACCGGTCGGCGTGCTGACCGAACTCGTGCGCGGCGACGTCTATGAATGGGGAGCGCTGATGGCGGGGGCACTGCTCGGCTCGCTGCCGGTCGTGCTTCTCTATTCCTTCTTCGTCGAGCACTACGTTTCCTCGATGACGGGAGCGGTCAAGGAATGAGCGCCGCCGTCGAAAAGGCCCGTATCGGCTTCGTGGGGCTTGGTGCCATGGGCTTGCCCATGGCACGCAACCTTCTCGCTGCCGGCCATGAACTGGCGGGCTTCGACCTGAAGCCCGCGTCCATGGACGCACTGGGCGAGGCTGGCGGGCGCCGCGCCCAGAGCGTCGCGGATGCCGCGCGCGGTGCCGACATCCTCGTCCTGATGGTCGTCAATGCGGCGCAGGCGCAGGCCGTACTGATCGACGGCGGCGCGCTTGAGGCCATGCCCGCCGCGGCGACCGTGCTGCTGATGGCCACCTGCCCGCCCGGCGCCGTCGAGACGCTGGCGGCAACCGTCGGGGCAACGGGCCGGACCCTGCTCGACTGTCCCGTTTCCGGCGGCGTCGTGGGCGCGAGCGCCGGTTCGCTCACCATCATGGGCAGCGGACCGAAAGCGGCATTCGAGCGCGCGCGCCCGGTGCTGGAGACGCTCGGCGGCAAGGTCTTCCATGTCGGGGAGCGGCCGGGCCAGGGCGCCATGGTCAAGACGGTCAACCAGCTTCTGTGCGGCGTCCACATCGCAGCCATGGCGGAAGCCTTCTCCCTCGCAGGCAAGGCAGGGATCGACCGGGCGCTTCTGCTCGACATCCTGTCGGGCTCGGCAGCGTCGAGCTGGATGCTGCGCGATCGCGGGCCGCGCCTGCTCGAGGAGGAGCCGCCCGTGACGAGCGCGGTCGACATCTTCGTCAAGGATCTCGGCATCGTGCTCGATGCCGGCAGCGCGAGCCATGCCGCGCTGCCTCTCGCCGCCGCTGCGCACCAGATGTTCCTGGCAGCGTCGGGCCTCGGCCATGGCGCAACGGACGACAGCCAGGTGATCCGAGCCTATGACCGGCTCAACAGGACCTGATCCGGGCGGCTCAGCCGCAAGGCGCAAGGCATGGCGGGCGGGTCGTGCCTCGCACCCGCAGCGTCGGTTCAAGCACGATGCGGCGCGGCGGTGCGAACGGCTCGGCGATGCGCCGGATCAGAAGATCGGCCGCCAGCCGGCCGACCTCCTGCTGACGATTGTGGATCGAGGTCAGCGGCGGCACCCAGCGCGCGGCATCCTCGACATCGTCGCACCCGACAAGGGACACGTCGCGGCCCGCCTCGAGCCCCATCTGTCGCAGACCAAGCATGGCACCAAACGCCGTCAGGTCGTTGAAGCAGACGACGGCACTGGGCGCGCCCTCGCGTCCCATCACCTCCTGTATGGCCGCATAGCCGGTATCTCTCGTACCGAAGCCCTCGCGCACCATGGCCGGCAGACCCTGCCCGGCCATGGCCTCCCGATAGCCGCGCAGCCGGTCCCGGCCGGTCGAGGTTGCCGGCGTACCGCCGAGCATCGCCACGGACCGGTGACCGAGCGAGACGAGATGCTCTACGGCCAGCCGCATGCCCAACACATCGTCGGTTCCGACGAAATCGAGTCCGAGATCGGGAATTTCCCGCGAGACCTGCACGATGGGGATACCGGCCGCGATCAGCACGTCGAGGCTGTCGGTACCGCTTCCGCCCGCCGGGCACAGGATCATGCCGTCAGGGCGATGCTCGCGCAGCGTGTTGAGCACCCGCGCCTGCCGGTCGAGATTCTCGGCATAGGTGCCAAGCAGGATCGTCTTGCCCGCCGCGCTGGCCGTTTCCTCGATGGCGAGGAGCAATTGCGCGAAGAACGGGTTGGTGATGTCATGGACACCGACCGCCAGCATGTTGGTGCGGGCTGTCCGCAAGCCTGCCGCGCTGCGATTGTAGCTATAGCCGAGTTCCCGCGCCGCCCGCTGGACGCTGGTCTTGGTCGCTTCGGCCACGACCGGGCTGTCGCGCAGCGCAAGCGAGACAGTCGCTGTCGAGACGGAGAGCTTGTCGGCTATCACCTGCAGGGTGACCCGGCCGCGATCACCCTTGACGGCCCGCGCGAGTCGCCGTCCGCCAGGGCCGTTGGTACTGGAACCGTTGGTGCCATTGTTGGGCATCGCCGCTTCTCCCCTGAAGCGCCCCGGCATGGGGAAGCCCTCATGTTCTCAAGCATAAATCACGTCAGGCATGCGCGATATTAGGTGAAATCCTTATCCGCACGCCTTCCCTCCCGCCCTTTTCCGGAGAACCCCA
>JBIPLL010000300.1:0-4309 GCA_044368425.1 Beijerinckiaceae bacterium | reverse complement strand
CTGCCCTGCCTTGCGTTTCGCCGTCCTGTGTTTCGCCGTCTTGTGTTTGGCTATCCTGTGTTTGGCTGTCCTGCCGCCAGTCGCGCGCGATGTGTCCATCGACCACGTGGACGCGGCGATCGGCACGGGCCGCAAGCGCCAGGTCGTGCGTGACAACCACAATGGTTCGGTCCTGGTTGGCGACGAGATCGCCCAGGATCGCGAAGACCTGATCGGTCGATGCCGTGTCGAGATTGCCGGTCGGCTCGTCTGCCAGGATCACCTTGGGATCGTTGGCGAGCGCGCGGGCAATGGCGACGCGCTGGCGCTGGCCGCCGGAAAGCTGGTCAGGCCGCTTCCAGGCGTGATCGGCCAGCCCGAACGAGGCGAGGAGCGCGTCGGCGCGCGCGCGCATGGCCGACTCGCGGGTCAGGCCCAGTTCGCGGGCACGGGCGTGCTGGCTTTCGGCCAGCGCCCGCATCGGCAGCATGACATTTTCGCTCGCCGTGAATTCCGGCAGGAGAAAGTGGAACTGGAAGACGAAGCCGAGATCGGCGAGACGGCGGGCCGCCCGCTCCTCCTCCGCCATGGTGGCGGTCGGCGCGCCGTCGATGAACACGTCGCCGCGCGTTGGCACGTCGAGCAGGCCGAGCAGGTAGAGCAGCGACGACTTGCCCGAGCCCGACGGGCCGGTGATCGCCAGGAACTCCCCGGAATTCACCGTCAGATCCACCGTATCGACGAGCGTGGTCGGAACCTCGCCCGGCAGGATTCGGGTCAGGCCGCGCGCCTCGATGATCGGGCGGCGCGAGGATGTCACGATGCACCCCGGATGATCTCGACCGGATGCAGGCTCGCAGCCTTCCGGGCGGGGAAATAGCCCGCGAAAAGCGAGGACGCGACCGCGATGGCACCGGCGCCCAGATAATGCACCGGCGAATAAAGGATCGGCAGCCGGGTATTGTCGGTGAAGCCGGTGCGGATCTCGATCGTGCCGAGCCCGACGCAGAGGAGATAGCCCAGCACCCAGCCCAGCAGCATGCCCGCAAGCCCGATCAGGGCGGCCTCCAGGACGAAGATGCGGCGCACGGTGGTTTCGGGCAGGCCGAGCGACTTCATGATGGCAATGTCGCGCGTCTTCTCGTGCGTGATGGTCGAGACGATGTTGTAAGTGCCGAAGGACGCCACAAGCAGGATCGCGCCGACCACCGTGAACATGATCAGGTTGCGGATCTGGAACGCGCTGAGCAGGTCCTCGTGCGCCTCCTGCCAGGACACCGTCTTGTAGCCGATCTGCGATTCGATCCGGCTCGCGATGGCGCGGGCCTGCATGACGTCCCCGACACGGACGCGGATCTCGTTGACAAGACCGATCTGGCCACCCAGCACCTGCGCGGTGCGGATGAGCGTGTAGCCCATCGTGTCGTCGGACTGCTTGATACCGGCATGGACGAGGCCCACGACGGTCGCACTGATCGAGCGGCCCTGCCCGGTCGTCATGCTGACCGTGTTGCCGACACGCACGCCGATCTTGCGGGCGAGGCCGTCGCCCAGAATGACCGCGCTCGATGCCCGGTAGAGATCGGTCAGCGACCCGTCGACGAGCTGGGTCGCGAGCTTGGAGACGCGCGGCTCGCGGCGCGGGTCGATGCCGATGAGCGAGGCTGCCGTGTCGCGGCCGGCATAGCGCAGGATCACCTTGGACTGGACGGAGGGCGTCACCTCGCCCGGCACCCAGCCCTCCAGCCCGGCCAGGATCGCATAGGGGTTCTTGATGCCCCGCCTTTCGGCCTGGAGGCCGAGCGAGCGGATCTCGGCAATGTCGAAGACCTGCGTCGCGGGCTGGATCGAAGGCGCGCGCTGCTCGTCCGAGACCGTGATATGGGGCAGCGAATCCACGAGCTGGTTGATGAAGTCGTTCTGCGAGCCTTCCATCAGGCCCGCCATCATGACGGAGAAGCCGACACCGGTCGCAACGCCCATCATGCCGACAAGCGTCTGGCGCAGGCGCGCCCGCAAATGCGTGAAGGCGATGGAGGTCACGAGGCCCATTGCATGCTCCTCAGGGCCGGGCGGCGGGAACGACGCGATCGCGAGCGTCGACACGCGCCTGCGGCCGCAATTCGGGGCGCCACGGGCTCAGGACCTTCTCGCCCACTGCCACGCCGTCGAGCACCTCGACACCGCGCGTGCCGCGAATGCCGGTGCGCACCGCGACGCTCTCGACCCGGTCGCCACGCAGGACCTGCACATGCCCGTCGCGCAGCGCGTCGGCGGGGATGAGCAGGGCCTCGGGCTTCTCGCGCAGCACGATATTCGCCTCGACGCTCATGCCGATGCGCAGGGGCGTATCGGCCGGCAGGCCGAGATAGACGCGGAAGGTCTTGGTGACGGGATCGCCTTTCGGCGTGATATCCGCGACATGGGCCTCGAGCACCCGGTCGATGAAGCCATCATTGCGCAGAAGCGTCTTCTGGCCGGGATTGACCCGGGGAATGTCCTCCTCGTTGACGTCGGCGACGATGCGCAAGGGACGCGGCGGGCCTACCCAGAAGAGCGGCTCGATCGTCCCGGCAATCTCCCCGACCTGCCCGTCGGCGCGCAGCACGACCCCGTTCATGGGCGCAGCGAGCACGAAATCGGAGCGGCGCGCCTGCAAAGCCGCGACTGCGCCCTCCGCCTGAAGCAACTCGGTCTGGGTGCGCTCGAGATTGACGCGCGAGGTCGTGCCGCGACCGACGAGATCGCTCTGGCGGTTCATCTCGGCCGTGAGCCAGTCGCGTCGCGCCTGTGCCTGCGACAATTCGGCCAGAAGCGTGCTTTCGTCGAGGCGCGCCAGCACATGACCGGTGCGCACGCTCTCGCCCTCGCAGTTGCAGTGCCAGGCGAGGCGGGCCCGGACAGCCGGCGTGACCTTGGCCCAGGTGACCGGCTCGACCACGCCCGTGGCATAGACGACCTCAGCCGCAGAGCCGATGCGCGCCTCGACGACATCGACAACGACCGGCCGGGACCACCACAACCATCCCGCAGCCACCGCCCCCGCGAGAAGGAGCGGAACGGCCAGACGCTTCAGATTCACGCGCTGTCCTTTCACGCCGCAATCCGGGGACCATGCGCCCGATCCGGTGCCATCGCATGTGAGGCCATCACCGCGGCGATATCCTTGATGCGCGTCAATCGGGCCAATGTCCACGGCAGCAGGGACGAGGGCTGAACCGGGAGGATTGTTCCCCCCCGCGTGTTCATTCGAGCGCCTATCTCCCTCCCCCATGCTTTGCTAGCTTGCATCGCACGAGGCGCGTACGGCGCCCAGGGAAGGAGCCCCTCATGTCACCGACCACGAGCGCACAGGCCGGCGCGCCCAACGATCTCGAGGCCTACTGGCTGCCATTCACGGCCAATCGGTCGTTCAAGGCGAAGCCGCGCATGATCGCGCGGGCGGAGGGCATGCATTACTATACGACGGACGGGAAGCCGGTCCTCGACGGAACGGCAGGGCTGTGGTGCTGCAATGCCGGCCATGCGCGCCGCCCGATCATCGAGGCGATCCAGGCGCAGGCTGAGGAGCTTGACTATGCTCCCCCCTTCCAGTTCGGCCATCCCAAGGTGTTCACGCTGGCCGCCCGGATCGCGGCGATGGCGCCGGGCGACCTGAACCACGTCTTCTTCGCCGGGTCGGGGTCGGAAGCTGTCGATTCGGCGCTGAAGATCGCGCTCGCCTACTGGAACGTCTCGGGCAAGGGCTCGAAGACGCGCCTCATCGGCCGCGAGCGCGGCTATCACGGTGTCGGCTTCGGTGGCATCTCGGTGGGCGGCATCGTCAATAACCGCAAGTTCTTCGGCTCGCTGCTCGCCGGCGTCGACCACCTGCCCCACACCTATGACCGCGAGAAGCAGGCCTTCACGAAGGGCGAGCCGGAATATGGCGCGCATTTCGCCGACGAACTCGAACGGATCGTGACGCTGCACGACGCCTCGACCATCGCTGCGGTCATCGTCGAGCCGATGGCGGGATCGACCGGCGTGCTGCCGCCGCCCCAGGGCTATCTGCAGCGGCTGCGCGCGATCTGTGACAAGCACAATATCCTGCTCATCTTCGACGAGGTGATCTCGGGCTTCGGGCGGCTGGGCTTCGCCTTTGCCGCGGAGCGCTATGGCGTCGTTCCCGACATGATCACCTTCGCGAAGGGCATCACGTCGGGCACCGTGCCGATGGGCGGCGTGCTGGTGCGCAAGGGCATCTATGATGCCTTCATGACCGGCCCCGACCATGTCATCGAGCTGTTCCACGGCTATACCTATTCGGGTCATCCGCTGGCGGCGGCAG
>JBIPLL010000299.1:0-4323 GCA_044368425.1 Beijerinckiaceae bacterium | reverse complement strand
ATCTGCTGGCGCAGATCTTTGCGGAGATGGAAGGCCATGTGCCCGGCCTGAAGACCTTCAAGCACAATCTGGGCATCCTCGTCTCCTCGCCCAAAGCGCAGGTCTATTACCATTGCGACGTTCCCGGGCAATCGCTCTGGCAGATCCGGGGACGCAAGCGCGTCTATATCTATCCGAATACGGCTCCCTTCCTGACCCAGCAACAGCTCGAGGGTATCGTCCTCAACGAGACGGAGGAAGAGGTCCGCTACGAGCCCTGGTATGACGACTATGCCGAGATCCACGATCTGGAGCCCGGCGAGATGCTGCACTGGGCGCTGAACGGACCGCACCGGGTCGTCAATCACGACGTGCTGAACGTATCCGTGACGACCGAGCACTGGACGCCGGCCATCCGCAAGTCCTACGCGGTTCATTATGCAAATGGCGTCCTGCGCCGGCGGCTGGGCTTCCGGAATCTCTCGACGGATCAGACGGGGCTCGGCGTCTATGCCAAGGCCGCGATCGTTGCCGGTTACAAATATTCCGGCCTCCAGCGCATCCGCGAGGTCAAGCGCGTCGTGGACTTCCGCATCGACCCGGCCGCTCCGCAGCGCATGGTCGATATCCCGGCCTATACGCGCTGAATCAGCGGTGGGCGATGAGCCCCTGGATGCGCAGCTTGACGGCCGGCGGCAGGTGGGAATAAGCGCGCCGCAGGCCGGGCTCCAACCGCCCTCCGATGCCCACGAAAGCCCGCCCGCGCGCCGTCACGCCCCAGAGCCGATCGGCAAGCGTGGCGGGCGACGCATCGAGCGTCCAGGACCGCTTGTAGGGGTCCTCGGGCGCCATCAGATCGATCGACGTCATGCGCTGCGCGATGCACCATCCGATCGTGGACTGTAGCTGCAGCGCCCCGACACCATGGGCTGCATGCGCGGCGTCATAGGCGCCGAGATAAGAGCGGTAGGTTTCCCCCGTCACGATGCCGATCTCGCCGGCGACGAGGGCGCCATCGAGTGTCAGGCGCGACAGGACAAGATTGTCGCCGAGTCCGAGCAGCGAGTCGCGCAGCGCCTGCGTCCAGACCGGCTCGTGGAGGACACGGCTCACCAGACCGCGCGAATCGAGCCAGCGGCGCTTCATGGCGACGATGTCCTCGATCTGCCGCCGGGCCTCGTTGCCAACACCGCGCCCGCAGCAGAAGGCGACATCGCCGAGCTTCGCGAAGCGGCTCTGGCGCTGGCGTCGGCTCTTGCGCGTCGTTGCGCCGCAAGCCGCGTTGTATCCCTCAAGATCGGCGAATCCGTCCAGCGGCAGCGCGGGTGCGAGCATCTCGTGCGTGCGCATGACGCCGGGCGGCAGAAGGCGCGCGAGGGAACTGTCGTCGCGCAGCTTGGGTAGCACCAGCGCATCGATCTGTGCCGCGGCGAGCGATCTCTGGAGATCGGCAGCCGTCAGCTCGGCTGGCCAGTCGCCCGCCATCTCCGTGTACTGGGCGACCGGGTCGCACAGCGCATGGCCCAGCGTCACGCCCAGACGGCGCTCCAGCCGCAAGGCAAGGGCTGCCTGCGTCCGGCCATTGCGGCGGGCAAGGACGAGAATGGCGCTGCGACCCAACGCAAGGGCGGCTCTGGCGCCGGTCTTCACGAAGGCGATGCCGGCGAAGCCATCGTCCGGAGCGGGGGCGGGCCAGTGTGCATCGAGGGCCTCGATGTCCTCATGTCCGGCGAGGGCTCTGAACTTGATTTCCGCTGCCACCGAAATGCGCGCCCTCTGCATGTCCGTTTTCGTTATTGAGAGGATTAACCTCTCAAGTCTTGAGAAAAGGTGTGGGTGATATTTGTCCCTGATGGCAAGCCAAGCTGCTTTTCGCAAAGAGTGGAAATAGCTAGAGGTCTTCAACCGTTTTTCGCGCCGGATTCACTTCATGCCCCTGTTTGCCTTCGCAGCCCGACTTTCGGGCGCCATCCTGCCGCGTGCCCTTGCGGGCGTGGTGATCGTCCTGTCGGCGATGGGCATTGCGCATGCGCAGGAGGCTGCAGGCTGGCGGGATGGCGCGCAGGCCCGCCGGATCGAGCGCCGGATCGATGCTCTGCTCGCGCGCATGACGCTGGAGGAGAAGGCAGGCCAGCTGCATCTGTCGGGGCGCGGCGACGGTTTCGACATGCGCCAGATCGAAACGGGGCGCATGGGCGCCGTGATGAACTTCATCGATCCTTACGAGATCAAGGTGGTGCAGGAGGCTGTGCGTCGTTCGCGGCTGAAGATCCCGGTCCTGATCGGCCTTGATGCGGTGCATGGCTTCTCGACCTATTTTCCGCTGCCGCTCGGGCAGGCCGCGACGTTCAACCCCGAACTCGTGGCCATTGCGGCGGAATGGACCGCGCGCGAGGCGGCGGCGGTCGGCATCAACTGGACCTTCGCGCCCATGGTGGACATGTCGCGCGATCCGCGCTGGGGGCGGGTGCTCGAGGGGGCGGGCGAGGATGTGCATCTCGCCTCCGTGATGGCGGCGGCGCGCACGCGCGGCTACCAGCGCGGGGGGCTCGCGGCCAGCGTCAAGCATTTTGCCGGATATGGCGCGGTGGAGGCCGGGCGCGACTACAATTCGACCTGGATACCGGAGGAACAGCTGCATGACTGGCATCTTCCGCCCTTCAAGGCGGCGCTCGATGCCGGAAGCCTGACCGTGATGGCCGCATTCAACGCGATCAATGGCCGGCCGGCGACTGCACATCGCGGGCTCCTGACCGATCTCTTGCGCACGCGCTGGGGGTTTCGCGGCCTCGTCGTCTCCGATTTCAATTCGATCGGCGAACTGAAGGATCACGGCATCGCTGCAGACGACGCGCAGGCGGCGCGGCTTGCCCTGATGGCGGGCATCGACCTCGACATGATGGGCGATGTCTATCTGAAGCATTTGCCGGGCGAGGTCAGGGCCGGGCGTGTCCCTGTCGCCGCGCTCGACGAGGCGGTGCGGCGCGTCTTGCGGGTGAAGTTTCATCTCGGCCTGTTCGACCGGCCGGACATCGACCCGACGCGGGCCGCGGCGGGGCTGCGCACGCCGCCGGCGCGGGAGGCCGCCCGCCAGGCTGCGCGCGAATCGCTGATCCTGCTTGAGAATGACGGCACTTTGCCGCTGAAGACCGATCTCAGGCGCATCGCGGTTGTCGGCGCGCTGGCCGAGCCCGACGAAGGCAAGGCCTGGACGGAACCGGCGGGGCTCGGCGTCACCGTCATCACGCCCTTGCGTCAGGCGATCGCCGATCTCGTGGGGGCCGGCGTTGCGGTCGATTACGCGGCGGGCGTCAGCGATGCCTGCGGCACGGCGTGGAAGGATCGGGAGGAGATGCGCCGCGTGGCGGCCGGGGCGGATGTGATCATCGCCATGCTGGGCGAGGATTGCGTCTTCATGGGGGAGGGTGCCTCGCGCACCCAACTCGACCTGCCGGGCGTGCAGGAGGATCTGCTCGCTGATCTCGTGGCCACGGGCAAGCCCGTCGTGCTCGTTCTCGCGACCGGGAGGCCACTGGCGCTGACGCGCTGGAAGGGGAAGGTGGCGGCGATCGTCCAGACCTTCCATGCCGGCAGCGAAGGGCGCGTGGCCATTGCAGAGATGCTGACGGGCCGGGTCAATCCGTCGGGCAAGCTGCCCATGAGTCTGCCGCGCTCTGTCGGGCAGGTGCCGGTCTATTACGACCATCTGCCGACAGGGCGGCCGCAGAAAATCCGTCAGCGCTATGAGTCGATCTTCCTCGATGAGGCGAACGAGCCGCTCTACGCGTTCGGTCACGGGCTGTCCTACAGCCGCTTCGCGCTGACCGCAGCGCGCATCGAGAAGCCGGTCCTCACACGTCGCGAGATCCTGCGCGTTCGCGCCACGCTCACCAATCACGGCCCGCTGCCGGGCCAGGAGGTGGTGCAGCTCTATGTCCGCCAGCCCGTCGCCTCGCGCTCGCGGCCGGTCCGCCAGCTCAAGTCCTTTGCCAAGGTGATGCTGGCCGTCGGTGAAAGCCGCGAGGTGGTGCTGGAGGTTCCGGCCGCCGCGCTCGGCTTCCATGACGAACAGGGGCGCTACAGCGTCGAGGCCGGACTGTTCGAGGCCTATCTCGGCACGTCGTCCAAGGCGCCGCTGCTTGGCGGGTTCAGCCTGCGCTGATGCGGTTCAGCGCGAGGCGATGATCGTCCGGGCCTTGCTGCAATAGACGCGGTTGGCCGTCGACATGGCGCGGGCGCCATGGCCCGACTGGTAGCGCATGACCGTTCCGCAGAGATCGCCGCCGGCCAGTTTCCAGGCGCGCGCAAGATAGGTCATGCCGTAGCGCAGGTTGGTGGCGGGCT
>JBIPLL010000571.1:0-4330 GCA_044368425.1 Beijerinckiaceae bacterium | reverse complement strand
CTTTCCATATCTAGCCTGATGCGCCTTATCCATTTGGCGATATAGAAACGTATCGATGCCCTTTGCGTTTTGCATCGCATCGGCGCCGGCCTGCGCGAAAAATCTTTCGTCCCCGAGCGTTGCTAGAAAGGCTTGCGTTCCTTCCGGGTCTGGCGTGTAGCCAAACGCGCGCCGCTCCACGCGGTCTAGGATCGTGTTTGTGTAGCGCGCCACAACCACGCCTAGCGCGGAAGTAACGACTACGAACAGAATGGCCGAAATCGAAAACGCTTTAGCGCGCTGCGTCACTGGCGGCCTCCCCTATGGTTCGCAGCGCAGAAATCCACGCGGCCCGCTGCTCCGGGGTTACCGGCCCGCCGGCAGTTCCTACCTCCGCGTCAAGGTATGTGGCGATTGCGTCAGCCGCTTTTGGCTGCCTATCTCCAATCGATTCGCCGCGGCAACGCAACTCGCGGGCGCTCTGCCGTAGTTCATCGATCGCCACCCCGGTAGACCATCGCGGCGGTTTGCCCGTCATCGAATCCCATTCGATTTCGTCTGCCAACTCCAGACAGAGCGCGCCAACGGTGGAAGCGTCCGCGCTGGCAGAGCCGCCGACCCATAAGCCGCGCAGGTTTAGCGGCCCGCCGGGCGCCGGCGTTGGTGATGGCGAGTCGGATTCGCCAGACGGGGCAAGGGCAAACGCGAGCGCCGCGGCGATGAGGAACGCGGCAGCGATATGGCGCTTGTCGATATGCGACCAATCGAGCGCCGCATAGAACCGCTGGATATACGGCCAGCCAAACACGGCGCAGCCAGCGACGGCTAAAACCACGCTAACGATCATACCTTGACCCCCACGATATAAAGTTGCAAAACGGCGGGCGGATTTGTGAAAGTGAGCGCCCCGCCGGTAGCGTTCGCCGTGGCGGCAGCCGATAGCGTGATGCTGGTGGCGCTATTGATCGCGGCCACCGTCGCGCCGGCCGGAATGCCCGTTCCGGTAACCGCAAGCCCCACGCGAAGCGCGGCCGTCGAGGATAGCGCGGCCACCGCTCCCGATCCGCTGGCGAGGTTGCCGGTGAGCGAAACGGATTGCGCCGCGTTGGCGATCGTCACCGTGCGCGAGGTTGTGGTGGTAGGCCATCCGGCGCCGGGATTCGACGCTAGCCAAACAGCCTGCGCGCCGATGGCTGCGCTGCCCGTGATGTAGCCCGCCCAAAGATTCGAACCGCTGGCGTTGATCGTTACGCCTTCGGATTCCGAACTGTTGACGATAAGCAAAGCCTTAACCGTCGCCAGCGATAGCGTTCCCGTGCCACCGAACGCGATGAGCGGCAGCGCCCGCAGATCGATAGACGTTGACGCGCCCGGCGCAACCGTCACAACGTCGCGCCAGTAGCCATTAGCGGCCCCGGCGGCCGTGCCATCCGCCAGCCCGAGCGCGATCGACGCGGTTGCCGTGTCGGTTACTTCGGTGGCGGCCAGCGTGTCGATAAGTTTCGGCACGAAGCGGATAGAGCCGGTGAGAGAAAAAGCCGTTGCCATTACGCCCCCGCCGCTACGGAAGTGCCAACCAAATAAATCGAATAAGCCACGGCGGTAGCGTTCGGATTCGCGATCCGCAGCGTTGCGTTTGCTGACGTTACCGGCCAGCCGTCGAGTTGATTGACGGCGGCGACCTCCGAGCCGGGGCCGACCTTAAATGCGTAAATCGTGCCGGCTTCGTTGCTTCCAACTAGGATTTCGTTTCCGGCCGTGGCGTTGTTATTCGCCACGCGCAAAACTCTCAACTGCCGAATCGTGCAAGGAACGGAAACGCCGACCACCGATTGCGTGAGCGCCAGCAAATCAATCGCGTCAAACGAGTTTGCGGGAATCGTTCGCGTATCGCACCAGACAATATCGGCGGCAGCCGCCCCCGAGCCGTCCGCGATGGAATAGGAGCCGGCCACGGTTTGCTTGTCGGTGACGGCGCCGACCTCTTGCGAATCCACGCGCGTCCATTGCAGGCGCGTCGAAAACGTTCCGCTGAAAATATCGGTCAGGCTTTCCGCCACTAGATTAGCCCTTCCTCTATTGCGCGTTTCGCTGCCGCATAGTTAACGCCCAACTTCCACGCCGCGTATTCAATATCCGCCCGCGTTGGCGCCGGCCGGCTTGTTACCTTGCCCCAAAACGTTTGGGATTGAGTGCCGGCCGTGGCGGCATGGTCAACGGAGCCGGCAGGCGGCAAAGCCTCGCGCCCTTCCGGCCCGCCTTTGCGCCACGAACTCACCCTAGATATCACCGCTACGGCCTCCGGTTTCAGCCTATAGCGGCAGGCGCTAATCAGCCCCGTCTATGGCTGCGGATCGGCTTCCGCCCAACACGCCGCGTAGCCAGCGGCATCTAGTTGGTTATCGCGCTGCGGCTGGCCTTGATGCCGCGCGAACTTGTCGAGTTGCATGAAAATCGCCCAATCCCCCGGCGTGAAAGGCTCGCGGATTTTGTGCGCGAAAATCGCATTGATCGCGCCGATGGTTCGCGCGAAATGCTCCAGCGGCGGCGCATACTTCGCGCGGCGCTCCGCGGTGGTTTCGATTGCATCCGCGAGCAACCTTTCCGCGGCCGATTGTTCCCGCTCTGGAGTTAGCAAGCCGTCGCCAACAAGCCGCGTGGCGGATTCCTCAACTGCCGGCTGCGGCCCTACGCGGCCTTTCATTTCGCGCTCACCTTGCAGAATCCAATCGGTCGAAATCGTTTCCGTTTCCATCTTCGTTCCTCCGGGTTTGTGTTCGTCAATGTATGCCAGCAATCGCATAACGTCGCCGGCTAGTGCGCCGGAAGTTCCGGCGTCTAGGCAACCGCTGAAACGGAGCGCCCGCTGCTTGGCCTGCGCGAAGTATTCCGGCGAGAGTTTCACGATGTTCGGATTGATCCATCTTTCGCGATGCGGAAGTTTTCAACGGAGTAGGTTCCGCCCTTCGCAACGTCTACGATTGCAAACCCCCAGTTCCATTGATTCGCCACCGAAGCGTAATCGGGCGATAGGTCGCATAGGCAGCCCGTAGACCACGCGCACGCCTCATCGTGCCAAAGGTTGCTCTGTGCATGGCTACTAGTGCGGTGGCCGTGGCCGACCATTACGGAGTGATTGGTTCGAACGTAGGCGCCGCGGGCTTGATTGACGGGCGAGGATTGCCCCCGCGGCAGTTCGTGGCCGTGGAGGATTGGCAACTTGCCAGCCATCACGATGCGGCGGTTTTCGACTAGTTCGATATTGTGTTGGTCAAGATGCAACCACGCGCGAAGCCCCATAGCGGTTTCGGCGCTAATCTCTGGCGCGTGTTGAAATAACCACGCCTCCCAACGCTCTTCATGGTTCCCGGTTTTCGCGACAATAGGAATCGTGGGGAAGGATTGCCGCAGCCACCCCAGCACGGCGCGAACTTGGTGCAACTCGCCGGCTAGGTCGCGCTCCGCAGGATTCTTTTCCCATCGGCTGATCGAATAGAAATCCGCAAAATCCCCATTGAGCAATAGCCCGTCGATGCCGCGGCTTTGCAGATAGGAAACGGCCGCGGCTAGCGCCCGGTTTGAGTGATAGGGAACGTGGATATCAGACAGGATTCCGATTCTCCCCACAACCGGCATCCGGTATGGGGTTCGCGGCTTGGCTTTTGTTTTCGGCATGGGCAAGCCCTCGCCGGGCGCGCGAGCCGGGCGCGGATGCGATGCCCTCTTGCGGGCAGCCTTGCCCGACTGCCCGATGATGCGCCGGATGCGGCATCGCGCGGCCTCGACGGTCAGCGCCCCGCGGGATCGCTTGACTAGCATTCGCGCCAGCGAACGCGCCGGCTGGCGCGGATGCTTGCGAACTAAATCGGCGGCGGTTTTTGTGAGCGGGCAGGCTGCGGGCATTAATCCTCCGGGTCATCGTCAACGTGGCGGAAGTCTGCAAACGTGATGAGCGCGGCTAGCGTGTCGCCGTTTTCGGACACGCATTCCTCCGACAGATCGGGGAACCTCGCGTGTAGGTATTCGTGGATGAGCGTATTTAGGAAATCCTCGCCGTGGAGTTTTGAGGAAACGCGAATGGTTCGCGTTTCGTAATCGCAATCACCGTGAATCGATGGCGGAACGCGGCAGCGCTTAACGCTCCAACGTTGCCCGTTGACTTCGATCCGCGCGGTACGTTTCACGCTGGCGACTCCTCGCCGCGTGATTATCGCGGGCCGGCAGCCCCGCCCGATTGGTCTATGGTCGCGGGCTGCGGATTTTCCGGGGGCCGGGGGCCGAAGGGGAAAGCCCGATTAAGCGCTTCGCGGCGGCGACCGCAGCCGCAATCGGCCACGCCCACGGCATTGGC
>JBIPLL010000297.1:0-4339 GCA_044368425.1 Beijerinckiaceae bacterium | reverse complement strand
CGATGATGTGACGCTCCGGCGCGACAGCCGAGGTCTTGATGACCGAGCGGCCAAGATTGCCCTCGACGACCACCAGCCCCCCGGTTGCCTGAAACGGATCGTCGATGCTGCGCAGGATCGACGTATCGAGCGAGCGCTCGGGCGGATCGCGATAGACAAGCCGTTCGCCGTCGAGGAAGGGCTCGCGGGCATAGAGGCTCAGATCCCCGCCGGCCATGGTGCGCGCATCGAGGTGGACCAGACCGGCGCGGCCAAGCTCCCGCAACACGAAGGCGAGCCCGCCAGCCGCGTGGAAATGGTTCACGTCGGCGGAGCCGTTGGGATAGATGCGCGCCAGAAGCGGCACGACTTTCGCGAGGTCGGCAAAGTCGTCGAGCGTGATGACGATGCCGCCGGCCCGTGCCATCGCCACCAGATGGATCAGGTGGTTGGTCGAGCCGCCGGTCGCGTGCAGGCCGACAATAGCATTGACGAAACTGCGGGCGTCGAGCACCTCGCCGATACCGCTGTCACCAGCCTCTGCACGCTCCAGGACAAGGCGCACGGCTTCCTGCGTCATCGCCGCGCGCAAGGGTGTACCGGGATTGACGAAGGCCGTGCCCGGGGCATGCAACCCCATGAACTCCATCAGCATCTGGTTGGAATTGGCCGTGCCATAGAAGGTGCAGGTGCCCGGGCCGTGATAGGACTTCATCTCGGCCTCGAGCAGCACCTCGCGTCCGACCTGCCCCGTGGCATAGGCCTGACGTATGCGTGACTTCTCGTCATTGGGCAGGCCGCTCGTCATCGGGCCGGCTGGCACGAACAGCATCGGGAGATGGCCGAAGCCGAGCGCGCCCATCACCAGACCGGGCACGATCTTGTCGCACACGCCCAGCAGCAAAGCAGCGTCAAACACGTTGTGGGTCAGGGACACGGCGGTGGCGAGCGCGATCACGTCGCGCGAGAACAGCGACAGTTCCATGCCGGGCTGGCCCTGCGTGACGCCGTCGCACATGGCCGGCACGCCGCCCGCAACCTGCGCCGTCGCGCCAAGCGTGCGCGCCGCATCCTTGATCAGCGCCGGATAGGTCTCGAAGGGCTGGTGAGCCGAGAGCATGTCGTTGAACGACGTGACGATGCCGATATTCGGCGCAGTGCCGTTCGCGATCTTCGCCTTTTCATGGCTGCCGCAGGCTGCGGCCGCATGGGCGATGTTGCCGCATGACAGCTTGCGGCGGGGCGGATTGTTGACGCGCGTGGCACGAAGCCGCTCCAGATAGGTGCGGCGCTCGTCGGCGCTGCGGGCCTCGATGCGCCGGGTAACCTGCGCCACGATGTCGTTCAGCGGTGCCGTCATCAGCTGTCCTCTTTCCATCCTGCATCGCTCCTGTCCGCGCTCGCCGCCGCGCCCACGACAGTGCCCTGTGAAATCGTCCGACCTGGCCAGCACAAGGTTCCGCAGCCCTGGCGCGCCCTGCGCCTTGCGGGCAGGGAAAGCATCCGCCATCGCACAACGCCGAGGCCGGCCGCAGCAGCCGCAAGCCTCTGCGGCAATGCAGGGTCATGCCGAAGGTCAGGCACGCGAGAGGCGGATGCTGCCAAAGATGTGTTCGCGCGACAGGCCATGGCTGGCGCGCGGGTATTGCGAACGATGGCCCATGGGCCGCCGCCGACCGGCCCGCCGGTTCGATCGGATCAGGGCCGGACGATGAACACGCCACGATCGGCAAAGCCGACGGTTACCGGCGTTCCCGCCGGCTTGATGTTGCGTGAGTCGGGTACGACCACGAACAGGCGCCCGACCGGCGTGTCGATGTAATATTCGGTGCCTGCGCCCATGTAATGAGCGGTCGCAATGACGCCCTTGAGTTCGTCGGGCTTTGCCTCGCGTGGCTCAAATCGGATCGCTTCGGGGCGGATGACGACATCGGTCGGGCCAACGGCGCTGCCGCGCCGGGGCAGCTTCACCCGCAGCGAATCGAGCGCCAGAACAGCCTCTTCGCCATCGATGCTCTCGACCACGCCCTTCACATGGTTCGCCTCGCCCATGAAGGTCGCGACGAAAACGTTCTCGGGCTGGTCGTAGAGGTCGCTGGGCGAGCCTGCCTGGGCAATCTCGGCGTTGCGCATCACGACGATCCGGTCCGACACTGCCATGGCCTCGCTCTGGTCATGGGTGACATAGACCACCGTCACCTGCAGCTTCTGCTGCAGGTCGCGGATTTCGTCGCGCATCTGGCGGCGAAGACGCGCGTCGAGATTGGACAGCGGCTCGTCGAAAAGCAGCACATCCGGCTCGAGCACGAGGGCGCGGGCTACCGCGACGCGCTGCTGCTGGCCGCCCGACATCTCGGAGGGAAGACGGACGCCGAAGCCCTTGAGGCCGACCGTTTCCAGCGTCGCTTCGGCCCGGGCATGGGCTTCGCGCTTGGCCATGCCGCCGGAAACGAGACCATAGGCGACGTTGTCGAGCACGCTCATGTGCGGGAACAGGGCATAGGACTGGAAGACCATGCTCACGTTCCGCTCGCCGGCCGAGAGCTGCGTCACGTCGCGCCCGCCGATGAACATGCGGCCCTCGCTCGGGCGCTCGAGACCGGCAATCATGCGCAGGAGCGTGGTCTTCCCACAGCCCGATGGCCCCAGCAGCGTCACGAGAGTTCCCGGCTCGATGACGAGGTCGAGGGGCTTCACAGCCGTGACCGGGCCATAGCGCTTGGCAATGCCCTCAAGCCGGACCTCGGCTCCGAGCTTGCCAGATTTCGGTGCAATCGCAGCCGGTTGAGCGGGTGTGCGTGCGGCGATGTTCATCTTCGTTCCTCCCGCGTCAGGCGGATTGTGCAGGTGACGACCGGCGGCCCAGGCGCCGGCGTCCGACCAGAAGTTGAATGAGCCCGATCGCGAGCAGCATCAGCACGATCAAGGACGATGAATAGGCTATGGCAAGCCCATAATCACCATTGATCACGCGATTGATGATGTAGACCGTCGCCATCTCATATTGCGCGGAGACGAGGAAGATCACGGCGCTGACCGTCGTCATGGCCCGGACGAAGGAATAGACGAGGGCCGTGACGATCGCGGGCTTCAGGAGCGGCAGGACAACGCGCCGCAAGGTCGTGAAGGTCGAGGCTCGCAGCGTCATGGACGCCTCGTCGAGGCTCTTGTCGAGCTGACTCATCGCTGCAAGCCCAGAGCGGACACCGACAGGCATGTTCCGGAACACGAAGCACAGGACAAGGATGATGCCGGTGCCGGTGATCTCCAGCGGGGGCACGTTATAGGTGAGGATGTAGGAGACACCGATCACGGTGCCGGGAACCGCGAAGGTGAGCATCAGCGCGAATTCCAGCGCGGTGCGGCCCGAGAAGGTCTGGCGGGACAGAACCCATGCCGCCAGCAGGCCGAGCGCCGCCGTGATCGGCGCGGCGATGGCTGCGAGCATCAGCGTCGTCTGCAGCGAGTTCCATGCACCACCGGACAGGATCAGGCCATGCGGCCCCCAGTCGATGGCAAAGGCGCGGCCATAATGCGACAGCGTCGGCGTCCAGTCGCGGCCCCAGACCTTCACGAAGCCACCGGCCAGAGCCAGCACATAGACGGTGACGGTCAGGAAAGCCCATGGCAGTGCAATGGCATAGGCAAGGCGACGCACCCAGTCCGGCAGCGGCGTCGGCAGCCCGGAATCGCCCTTGCCCGTCATCGACACGTAGGACTTGCGTCCGACCACGGCCCTCTGCGCGAAGAAGATGAGCAGCGCCGTCACGAGCATGATGAGTGCAAGCGCTGCCGCCCGACCGAAATCGGCCTGCGCCCCGACCACGGCAAAGAATATTTCGGTCGACAACACACCGAACGAGCCGCCCAGAACGATCGGATTGCCGAAGTCGGCGAGGCTCTCGATGAAGACAATGAGGAACGCATTGGCGAGCCCCGGCCGCATCAAAGGCAGCGTCACCGTCATGAAGGTGCGTGTGCGATTGGCGCGCAGCGTCTGCGACGCCTCTTCCATCGAGGGGGAAATGCCCTCGACAACGCCGATCAGCACAAGGAAGGCTGTGGGCGTGAAGCTGAAGACCTGAGCGAGCCAGACGCCTTGGAAGCCATAGATCCAGCGGCCAAGCTGCGCACCGGTCAGGTACTCGACCCACTGATTGACGAGGCCCGAACGGCCGAAGATCAGGATGAGACCCAGACCGATGACGAAGGGTGGCGTGATGATCGGCAGCACGGTCAGCAAGCGCATGGTGCGCTTCGCCGGGAAGCTCGTGCGCGTGACGATCAGGGCAAAGCACAGCCCGAGAAACGTCGCAGCCGTGGCCGTCGCCGTAGCGAGCGCAAGCGTATTCCAGACGAC
>JBIPLL010000296.1:0-4349 GCA_044368425.1 Beijerinckiaceae bacterium | reverse complement strand
ATCGATATTGGCGACCGTCCCCAGCGTGGCGATCCGCGCCAGCGCCTCGCGGGCGGCCGTAAGCGCGGCGAAGGCGGCAGATCCGGTATCGTCGCCCCGGTCGCGGAAGATCGCGAGCACGCCGTCACCCATATATTTCAGCACCTCGCCGCCCTGCGCCTCGATCGGCGGCACGAGGCAGTCGAACAGCGTATTCAGCAGCGCCACCGTCTGTTCGGGGCTGAGCGGGGAGGACAGTCCCGTATAGTTCCGCATGTCGGCAAACAGGATGGCCGAGCGGATACGCATGACCTGGCCGCGACGGATCGCCCCGCCCAGGATCTCCCGCTGCGGCTCCGCGCCGACATAGATGCGCAGCACGTCGTTGAGGCGCCGCGAGACCGCCCGCAATTCCATGACGATGGCGAATGTCCCCATCACGAAGCGCAGCACATCGACATCGTGGGCACTGAAGCCGCCTGCCGAGCGCGTGGCGAAGGTCACGCCGTTCTCCGACCCGTTCGAGAAGAACAGCGGCACGCACAGGTAATGGCGATAGCCGTCGGCCTTGAGCTCGGGCACCACGCCGAAGGCGGCCTCCGGTGTCGCTGCGAGATCGAGGAACAGCCATTCCCGCGTCCGGTGCACATGGCTGAAGGGGCTGCGTAGATAAGCCTCGTTCACCGTGTCGGTATGCGGGAAATAGCTGATCCGCAGCCCGCCATCGCGCGACCAGGTCCGCCCGATCCCGGCATAATCGGAATGGAGCACATCGATTGCAGTCGAAAGCCGGTCGATCGGCAGCCCCATCGCATTGAGGCGCTGCGCAAAGCCCGCCAGCACCTCGCCGAAATCGGGCAGACCGACCGCGACCTCGATCAGCCAGTCGCGAAGCTCCACGGCTGTCCGCAGGGTCGGAGCGTCCATGCGTTCGGCGATGTCATGCGCCGACGAAATGTCGTTAGGGCCGTGGCTACCGGACAGGCGTGACGACAAGACCGGTTGGGAAGCGACGATGTCGGCGCTGGCCGGGCTGGAAGGTGTTGCATCTTGCATGGCCAAGATGTGCGCCTCGCCCGGTGCACTGGCAAGAGCCGCCCGTGGCAAGAGCCGCCCGGGGCAAGAGCCGCCCGGGGCCGTTCGTCCGGGCGCCCGCGCAACCGCTTTCATGCAGCCGGGCAATCGGCTAGATCGGTGCCACCCTTGCGCGGAAGTCATCCAATGGCCGAGATCCAGACCGTCTTCGTCACCCGCATCTATCGCGCTGTTCTCGAAACGCTGGGCGACGGCAGTCTCAACGACGACCTAGACGCCGCCTGCGCCAGCATCGCACTCGACGATGCGGCCGGCCAGCGCTGGTGCGAGAAGAACGGCTATCCGGGCTATACCTCCTACGCCTCGTTGAACGACCTGCCCTGGCGCATCCCCGCCTTCAAGGCGCTGGTGAAACAGATCGACCGCCACGTCGCGGCCTTCGGCAAGGAGCTCGACTTCGATCTCGGCGGGCGGAAACTGCGCCTGGACAGTCTGTGGATCAACGTGCTGCCGCCCGGCGGCATCCACACGTCCCACATTCACCCGCTCTCGGTGATCAGCGGAACCTATTATGTGCGGGTGCCCGACGGCGCGAGCGCCATCAAATTCGAGGATCCGCGCCACGCCATGATGATGGCGGCGCCCCCGCGCAGGAAGAAGGGCAAGCCCGACCAGCAGCCCTTCATCTATCAGGCCCCGCAACCGGGCACGCTGCTGCTCTGGGAAAGCTGGCTGCGCCACGAGGTGCCGCTCAACCGTGGCGACGACGAGCGCATCTCGATCAGCTTCAACTACAGCTGGGGCTGAGGCACGTCCTCCAGCGGAGGCACCGGGCGCGGCTTCCCGTTATCGTCGATGGCGACGAAGGTGAACGTCGCCTCCGTCACCTTCTCGCGCACATTCGTCATGAAGCGCCGCGCCCAGGCCTCGACCTCGATGGTCAGAGACGTGCGTCCGATACGCACCACGTCGGTATAGACGCACAAGACATCGCCGACGCGCATGGGGCGGATGAAGGTCATGCCGTCGACCTTGACCGTCACGACGCGCCCCTGCGCCCGCTCGACACCCGCAATGCCTCCGGCCTGATCCATGCGCGCCATGACCCAGCCGCCGAAAATGTCGCCATTGGCATTCGTATCGGCTGGCATGGCCGAGATGCGCAGCGTGAGCTGCCCCTTCGGCTCGTTCGGATCTTGCGGCTGCGGCATGGTCGTCTCCCTGACCGCCAAGCTAGGCGATCGGCAGCCATGCCGGCAACCCGTCAGGCCGGCTGAAGTCGCCGGCGGCGCCCCATCAGGACGAACAGGACGATGGCGAGATTGACGAGGTTCCAGGCAAGCCCATGCAGGAAGGCGAGGCGATAGGACCCGGTCCAGTCGAAGATCTCGCCAGACAGCCAGCCCCCCGCCGCCATGCCGATCACGGTCGCTGAGATCACGATGCCGATTCGCATTCCCGCCTCCTGGGGCGGCATCATCCCGCGGAGGATCACCGCATACATCGGCACGATGCCGCCCTGGAACAGGCCGAAGATCCCGGAGATCACGTAAAGCGAACTGATCCCGTCGAAGAACAGGTAGAGTGCCAGCGCCACGCCCTGCATCATCGAGCCGATCACGAGCGTCAGCGGCGCGCCGATCCGGTCCGCGATGAACCCGGAGCCGACCCTTGAGATGATGCCCAGAGACAGCATCAGGGACAGCATTTCCGCCCCGCGCGCCACGCCATAACCAAGATCGCCGCAATAGGCGACGATATGGACCTGGGGCATCGACATGGCGACGCAGCAGGCAAAGCCCGCGACGGTCAGCAAGGCTGTGAGCTGGTTCGGCGTCAGTCCTTCCGGCAGGCGAAGCGGCCCGTGGGCACGCTCGGCCGCCTGCTGCCCGCTCGTCGATGGCCGCCCGCGCAGCAACATCGCGCCGGGAATGGTCACGAGGGCAACGACGATACCGATCAGGATATAGGTGGCCCGCCAGCCATAGACGGGGATCGTCAGGTTCATCACCAGCGGCCAGAGCGTGCCGGCCACGTAATTGCCAGACGCAACGATGGTGACGGCAAGCCCCCGCCGTCGCACGAACCAGTGCGAGATATCGGCGATCAGCGGAGCGAAGCCGACGGCGGCTCCCGACCCGATCAGGAGCCCGTGCAACAGGACGAAGACGGTGTAGTTCGTGGTCCAGCCCGACAGCAGGAACCCCAGTCCCATGGCCGCGCCGGTCACCTGCAGGCTGAAGACGATGCCCCGCTTGTCCACGAGCCGGCCGATCAGAATGGTCCCGACAGCGAAGCCGAGCATGCTGGCCGTATAGGGCAGGGCTGCCCCGGCGCGGTCCACGCCGAAATCGGCCTGCACCTTGGGCAGGACGACCACGAGCACCCACATGCCCGCGCTCGCGGCCGTTCCCAGCACGAGCGTCAGGGCGCAGCGCAGCCAGGCAATACGCGAATCGAGTAGGTGGCTGTCGTCGGCGGCAGGGGTCGGGTTCATGAGCGCACGATCACGATCTCGCGCAGGGCTGACAAGTCACGCTCGCGCATGGCTCTCGGACCTGCCCGGCACCGGTTGCGCGTCGTTTGGCCACCCGGCACTTACAAGCCAACCCTGTGCAGCCCATGCAAACGCCCCCTCTCAGTCCCTGCCCGCATCCTCGATATGGAAGTGGTGCAGGACACGGTGGAAGATCGGGGCGAGAACAAAGCCGGTTGCCACGATCAGGATCAATCCCGAAAGGATGGCGTAGAAGCCCGCGAAGAGCTTCCCCGCGACGCTTTGCAGCGGACTGAGCGGACCCATCCCGGACAGGATCATGGCCGCATTGGCGAAGGCGTCAACCGCGCCCATGCCCTCGAAGATCATGTAGCCTGCCATCCCGATCGCAAGCCCGGCCACAGCCAGCAGCAGCCACAGACCCATGGCGAATGCGAGCCGGCCCGCAAAGGCGCGCGGCGAAGCAACTGGCTGATGTCGCCGCTCATAGCGCATGAAGCGGTCCGGGAGTGCTGAAGGCCGGGGCGCTCTCGACACGCACCGGCCGGAGTCTCAATTGTCGAGGAAGGAGCGCAGCTTGCGCGAACGGCTCGGATGCTTGAGCTTGCGCAGCGCCTTGGCCTCGATCTGGCGGATACGCTCGCGCGTCACGCTGAACTGCTGGCCGACCTCCTCAAGCGTGTGGTCGGTGTTCATGCCGATGCCGAAGCGCATGCGCAGAACACGCTCCTCGCGCGGCGTGAGCGAGGCAAGCACGCGTGTCGTGGTCTCCCGCAGATTGCCCGCGATCGCTGCCTGATCGGGCAGGATCGCGTTCTTGTCCTCGATGAAGTCGCCC
>JBIPLL010000646.1:0-4357 GCA_044368425.1 Beijerinckiaceae bacterium | reverse complement strand
CGGCTCGGGCTTCGGTCAGGCTGATCTCAGCTTCAGCGGGTCCGTGGATCTCACGGGCGCGACCTATCGTGCCCTCTTTGTGGCCGATCCCGCGCGCATCGTCACCCTCTCCGGTGTCGTTTCCGGTGCCTCCACTCTCGTCAAAACCGGCACGGGCATCCTGCGCCTGAGCAATGCCGCCAACACCTACACCAACACCGCCATCAGCCAAGGCATCCTCGCCCTCAGCGCCACCGGCAATCTTCCCGGCAATCTCCTGCTGAACTCCGGCACGCTCGCCGGTTGGGACCGCAACTTCACGGTCACCAATAACATGCAGTTGATCCAAAGCAGCACCATTGACGTGGGTGCGGCCACTAGGACGACGGCCAGCGGTATCATCAGCGGCGACCTCACCTTCATTGGTGCGCAAACCGGCCTCACCAAGACCGGCTTGGGCACCTTGGTGCTCAGCGGACCTAACACCTACCTGGGTGCCACCACCATCAACGCCGGTGTCCTCAGCATCAGCGCCGACAACAACCTCGGAAGCACGGGAGGACTCAACGTCCTTCCCGGCGGCATCACCTTTGGTGGTGGCCAGCTCGCTGTCACCGGCAACATCACCTCCAACCGCGTCATCACCATGACAGGTGCAGGCAGCATCTACGCAGCCGCCGGCCAGACCTACACGAACAATGCTCTCACCGCGAACAGCACCGGCCTCCTCACCATCAACGGCCCCGGCACGGTCATCCTCAATGGCAATCAGACCGGTGCCAACCTGCACGACAACACCGCCATCAGCAACGGCGCGACCTTGCTGACCCAGGCCACCAGCGGGACGCCGTTTGGAGATGTTGCAGTCACCCTCAACGGCGGTTCCCTCCGCGTGAACACCAACGGCCCCGGTGCCGCCTTCACCATCCCGACCGTGACATTCGCGGGCAATGGCTATCTCAGACTGGACGCGCAGATGGGCAATGACATCCAACTCACGGCCACCACACTGGCCCGCAGTGGCTCGGGTGTTTTGATGATCGTTCCCGGCGTGGACGGCAACCTCGGCAACACCGTCGGCGCAGACGCTCGCGTCCTCGGCGGTACCATCCTTGGTCAAGTGACCACCACGGCGCAGCAGCTCGCCACTCTCAACAACATCGGCGGCTTCACCGGCAACAATGTCAATGCCACCGCTGGCTCCATCCTGCGCCTCGCTTCCAGCACGGATCAGTCCGCCAGCTTTGTCACCTATGATCCCGTCTTGGGCTTCGTCTCCGCCAATCCCGCTTCCGCCCTGACCAACACGTTTGCGGGCTCGACCACGGCCACGATCGCGAACATCACCGCTCCGACCGCCATCACTGGCACGGCGGATGTCTTCGGCGTCACGACCACGGCGGGCATCAGCGGCGGCACCCTCCGCATCCGCAGTATGAACACCAATGACATGGGTGCTTTGATCATCAACGGCACCAGCACCATCAGTTCCAATGTGTCCTTCACCGGTCTCGCTCCTTCAGTGAACCTCACTGGTGCCTCCACCAACACTACGACCACCGTGACGGTGCCGAGCACGGCGGGACTCGTCGTTGGCATGCCCATCTCCGGCCCTGGCATCCCTGCCGGTGCCACGATTGCCACGATTGCCTCCGGCACCACCATCACCATCAGCGCCGCTGCCACCGCCACCGCTTCGAACCTCACCCTCGCCGTCAATTCCGCCGTCGCTGCCCAGACTAGCGAAGGCATCATCTACGTCAGCGGCAATGCGGGCGTCTCTGGAACCATCAGCGGTGGTGTGATCGGCAGGACCCTCACCAAGACCGGCTCAGGGGATCTGATCCTTTCTGGCAACAACAGTGTCTACGGTGCTCTGTCCGTCAATAACGGAACGCTCACCCTCGGAAGCGGTGCAACCGTCAAGCAAACCACCGCCCTCATTCTCAACGATACCGCCAAGCTCAATGTCAATGGCGGCAACACCACCATCGCCAGCTTGGCAGGCACCGTTGGCACGGTGGGCAACGCCACCAACACCGCAGGCTCTCTGACCATCAGCGGAAACACAAGCACCACCTTCCTCGGAAACATCGTCAACGGCATCAATGGTGGATCGGGAACCACCGCTCTGGTGAAGAACGGCACGGGAACGCTCACTCTCGGCAACATCACCGCCAATAACACATTCGCTGGTCAAAACAGCTTCACCGGTGGCATCACCATCAACCAAGGCATCCTCATCGCCCAGGATCCGCTCGCTCTTGGCGGTGCCAATGGAAGCACCCCCGGCACGGTCACCCTCCAAGGCGGTGAACTCCGCCTCAACAGCAACGGCGGCGGCCCCAACGGCACCATCATCTTCGGCAACCCGGCCTCCAACGGCCTCAACGTCACCGTGGCTGCCAACGCCACCATCAGCGTGGACCGCGTCAACGCCAACACCGGTAACCAGATCCAGATCGGTAATCTCTCCGTCGCCAACAACACCCTCATCCTCACCGGCGGCAATAGCTACGGCCTGAAAGTCGCTGGGACCACCACCCTCGGTGGTGCTTACGCCAACTTCACCACCACCACCCGTGCCCCGACCTTCCTTGAGCTGGCCGGTCCGATCACTGGCGCAGGTGCGCTGAACAAGCTCGGCGGTGATGGCTTCGGCACGGTCCGTATCTCCGGCTCCGGCAACACCTACAGCGGCGGCACCAACATCCATACCGGTGCCCTCCAGGTCACCACCACCGCCTCCGGCGCTCTCGGCACCGGCCCGGTCAATGTCAATGCTGGTGCAGCCCTCCGCATCGCGGGCAATGGCAGCCTCGGTGGCGTCACCACGCTGAACCTCAACAGCAACATCAACAACCTGCCCGCCCTCGTCCTCGACACCGATTACAATCCCGGCACCGGCCTCAATGGCATCATGAAGCGCAACGGTGGCTTCGGTGTGGCTATCCAGCTCGCCGTGCCTGCCTTTAACACCGCCCTGGACATGGCCACTTTCGGCGACGGCACCTCCTTCCTCGGAGGTTACGGCAGCAATGAAATCCAATACCTCGCCCCGACCCTCGGCGTCGGCGCGGGCAACACCTACCGCCTCGGTGCCAACAACGGTCCGAACTTCGCCTTCGTCGGCTCCGACAACGTCCTCGGCTCCGCCAGCGGTGCCAGCACCGCACGCGTCGTCGTCGGCAACCCGCTCAGCAACCTTCAGGGCAGCGGCATCACGAACGGCACTGGCACGGTCATCATGCGCAACTCCAACGACTACAGTGGCGGCACCAGCATCAGCAAAAGTTCCCAGGTCATCCTTGACACCGGTTCCACCGCCACCCCGCTGGGCAGCGGCACCGTCGAAGTCTATGGCACCCTGGCATTGGGCAACCCCGGCGGCCTGAACAGCCCGTCCTTCTACAACTCCACGCTGAACGCCAACAGCAACGTCATCCAGCTCCGCCCCGGCGGCACGCTCACCATTCAGGACCAGCTCGGCTCCGTCTCCGACGGCCAGGGCCGCTGGGCCGATGCCACCGGTCAAGACATCAATGGCGGTGTCTTCCGCTATGTCGGTGTGGCCAATGCACAGTCCTTTGAGCAGGTCGGTACGCTGACCGCGAGCAAGGGTTCCACCATCCAGGTCAACCGCCCTGCCGGTGCAGGCTCCGTGACCCTGTCCGCAGCCGGTCTGACCCGCGGCACCAACGGAACGCTCCTGATCTCCGACGGCTCACTCGCCCTCGTTGGCACCGTCAACACGACGACGCAATCCAGCGCCATGGGTTTGATCAACAACACCAGCCCGACGGCTCCCACCTCCTTTGCCCGTCTCGTGGTTTCCGGCGCGGCTCCGGCCACTGCTGGCACCGGTCTTCGCCTTGGCAGCGGTGTGACCGCAGCCGGCATCGTCGCCCCTTGGGTCATCGACTCCCAGAACAACACCTTTGTCACCTACAGCCCCTCCAACACTCTTGGGGTGGCGAACAGTGGCTTCCAGTCCCTCCTCAGCAGCCAGACCGCTTCCACGAATGGTGTGGGCGCGACTCCCGGCTCCGGCCAGGTCGGCTACAGCCACGTTTACAACGTCGCCGCCGGCACCATCAGCGTGGATCCGGGCGCAGGCAGCGTGATCGACATCGCCGCTGCGGAAACCCTCGGCGTGAACATCAACACCTACGCCGCCCGCATCAGCGGCAACGTGACCCCGACGGCCACCTTCAACACCATCACCTTCGCGGGTGGTGATGCCGCCTTCGGTGGTCTGCTCTTCACCGGCACCCCGACCGTCAGCCCCGTCATCGCGGCGACCGCCACGACCAAGCCCGAGACCCTCGCCATGACCCTCGCCTTCGGTGCGCGTGAGGCCATGATCTACACTGGCGGC
>JBIPLL010000295.1:0-4361 GCA_044368425.1 Beijerinckiaceae bacterium | reverse complement strand
GCGCTGGCGTCACTTGACGGCTGGAGGGGCGAGCCCGTCGATGCGACATGGACGCCGGACGGTCGACCGGCCGTCCCTGCGCAGGAGATCGGGCGTCGTCTCATCGATGATGCAGCTTGCCCGGACACCTGGCTGTTTCGCCGAAGCTGAACGCAGCTTCAGCCGCGATAGGGCTCGAGCCAGTGCAGCCCGGCCTCGGTCAGTCCGCGCGGCTTGTATTCGAGCCCCACCACGCCCTCGTATCCCCGGGCACGCAGCGCGGCGAAGATGGCGCCGATCGCCACCTCGCCTTCGTCCGGCTCATGGCGGCTGGGCACCGCGGCCACCTGAACGTGACCGATATGGGCCCAGTGCCGCGCCAGCCGGGTCAGGAGGTCCCCCTCCATGATCTGCACGTGGTAGACATCGAAGAGCAGCTTCACATTGGGCTCGCCGATCTCGTCGATGATCCGCACCACGTCGTCGGAGCGACTGACGATGTAGTCCGGCTTGTCGCGGCTGTTGAGCGGCTCGAGCAGCAGCGTCACGCCGCTGCCCGCGATCTCGCGCGCCACCATCCGCACATTGCGGATATAGGTTGTCAGCGCATCCGCGTGCGCTTCGGGAGGCACCACCCCGCCCATCACATGGATGGCAGGACAGCCGCTGCGCATAGGCGAAGGCTTCGGCGAAATGACGGCGAAACGCCTCCTCGCGTCCAGGCAGGGCCGAAAGACCCCATTCGCCCGCCTCGACATCGCCCGGAGCCGTGTTGAGCCCGGTGAGGCGCAATCCGGTCTGTGCAAGGCGGTCCGCCCAGATCTCGACCGGAAACGCATAGGGAAAATGCAGTTCGACAGCGTTGAAGCCCGCGGCTTTGACCGCATCAAGACGCTCGATGAAGGGCAGCTCGGCAAACATGAAGGAGATGTTCGGCGCGAAACGGAGACCCCCGCTGCCCGAGACAGGAGGAGTGGGCGTGAGGGTCGCGGTTGTCATGAAGTTCCCCGGATGGGTGCGCGAAACACCATGTTCAATTCGTCGATCTGTGCCGCGTCGAGTTGCCGGACCCGTTGCCCCCGCAGCAGAAGAACCAGCTTGGCGGTCTCTTCCAGCTCCTCGGCGGCGAACACGGCCGAGCGCAGGTCGGCGCCGCAGACGACGGGGCCATGATTGGCGAGAAGCACCGCCGCATGGCGTCCCTCAAGCGCGCGGATGAGGTCTCCCATGGCGGGATCGCCCGGCCGGACATAAGGGACGCAGGGCACGCGCCCCACCCGCATCACCACATAGGGCGTGATCGGGGGAATGGCATCGGCGGGATCGATTTCGGCCAGGCACGACAAGGCCGTGGCATAGGTCGAGTGCAGATGCACGACGGCACCTGTGCCAGGGCGGGTTTCGTAAAAGGCCCGGTGCAGGAACACTTCCTTCGACGGCGGATCCCCGGACACATGCCGCCATTGCGCGTCAAGCACGCTCAGCCGCCCGGGATCGAGCGCCCCGAGGCTCGAATTCGTCGGCGTAACCAGAAAACCATCGGATAGCCGCAGGCTGATATTGCCCGCCGACCCGACGCTGTAGCCCCGCTGGAAAAGGCTCGCCGACAGGGCGACGAGTTCTGCCCGTGCCAGCACCTCGTCGGGCTGGCCGCTCATTGCGCCGGACCCAGCGCGCGCAGGGCCTTCACGAAGAAGTCGGGCGCACCGAAATTGCCGGACTTGAGCGCAATCGCGAGCGGCGCGCCCTCGACATTCGACAATGCCGGCACCCCGGGATCGATCTCGGGACCAATGGCGAGAGCTTCGAGCCCGAGCGCCGACACGACCGCGCCCGATGTCTCGCCCCCTGCGACCACGAGGCGCCGTACGCCCGATGCGACGAGCAGCTTCGCCGTCTCGGCAAACAGGCGCTCGATCGCATGCGACACAGCCTCCCGGCCATGGGCCGCCTGCAGCGCGGCCACCTTTTCCGGCACGGCAGAGGAATAGACGAGCGGTGCCTTGCCCTCGTTGGACCGGATGAACTTCATCACCGACTCAGGCGTGATGTGACCCGGCACCACCGCCGCCGCATCGAGGCCGAGCGTCGGATGGGATTTTGCGTGGACACGGATCTGGCCCAGCGTTGCCTGCGAGCAGGAGCCGGCGAGAATCGCTTCCGGCCCGCGCACGGCCTTGAACGGGGAGACCTTGCCCGAAGACATGCCCCTGTTGATGAAGTTGCGCGGAAGACCGAGCGCGATGCCGGACCCTCCCACAAGCAGCGGCGTGTCGGCGCAGGCTTCCCCGAGCACGCGCAGGTCGTTGTCGCTGATCGCATCGACGATGACGAGCGCCTGCCCCTGCTGGGCCGAAGCCGCCAGGGCGTAGCGCAGGCCCATCGCCCCGGTGCGCACCGCATCGAGCCGCAGGTGACCGACCCGGTTGCGGCTCTGCCGCTGCAGCCAGCGTCTCAGGTCCGGATCGGTCATCGGGTTCAGCGGGTGCCGCTCGAGCCCCGATTCGTTCAGGAGCTTGTCGCCGACGAAGAGATGACCCTGGTAGACGGTGCGGCCGGCCGCAGGGAAGGCCGGGCAGACCGGCGCTGCATTCGCCCCCAGCGCCTCGATCAGCGCATCGGCGACGGGACCGATATTGCCCTCCGGCGTCGAATCGAAGGTCGAGCAGATCTTGAAGATGAACTGTCGGCAGCCCTGCGCCTTCAGCCAGTTGAGTGCGGCCAGCGACTGCGCGACAGCCTCCCCGGCCGGAATCGACCGCGTCTTGAGAGAGACGACCCCGGCTTCGCAAGCTTTTGACGCGGGATTTTTCGGCAGCCCGAGAAACTGCATAGTGGCCAGTCCACCGCGCGCGAGCGTGTTCGCGATATCGCTGGCACCCGTATAGTCGTCGGCAATGACTCCGATCAGCACGACACGCGGCCCCCCTCGTGGCTTATGTCAACTCGTCCAAAGATCGTCCGCTTAGTCGGGACGGACGCAGCAAATGCACATCGAAAAGTAGTAGCAATGTAAATTATACAACCGCAGGTTAACCAAGGGCAGGCCGCATCAGGAGCGGCCGGACGCCGGCGAACGAACGGATTAGGCATCCATTGGCTCAAAAAAGCAAACTATAAGCGATAACACACGACGGCTCGCGCATTGCGAGCATTGAGGCGCAGGTTTTGCGCAACGCCCGTGAATAGAGCCATGCATCTGGCGCAAGATTCGGGATCGTGTCATGCAGCGACACAATGACGCTAGGCCGCGCGGGTCCGGTCGGCCAGTCCGGCGAAGTCCCGCACGATGATCGCGCCAAGCGTCTGCGAGCGTCCGCGCAGATCGAGATCGAGATGTTCCGCCTCCGGCAGCATCAGGCCAGATGCCTCCAGGAGCGTGCCGGACACGATGGCGATCGCGTCATGCGTCTTGGTCAGGGCCTCGAGCCGGCTCGCAATATTCACCGTGTCGCCGAGTGCGGTCAGTGCCCGCCCTTCTCCGGCGCCAAGCGAGCCGCCCGCCCCGACACGGCCCAGCACGGCAGGCCCCGTATGCAGGCCGATCCCGATCCGCAGGGGAGCCTTCAGCGTTCCGGCAAATTCCCGGTTGAGCATGTCGAGCGTCGTGACCATGTCGCGTGCGGCGAGCAGCGCGTCGCGCGCCCCGGCGCCGATGGAGGGCGTGACACCGAACAGGGCCATGATGCCGTCGCCCATGAACTTGTCGACCACGCCGCCATGCCGCGCGACAACCTGCGCCATCGCCTCGAAATAGCGGTTGAGCAGAAACACCGCATCATAGGGATAGAGCTGCTCGGCCAGTGCAGTGAAGCCGCGAATATCGGTGAACATGACGGTGATTCGCCGCTCAACCCCCCAGCGATAAGGGTCATCCCCCGTGCTGCCGACCGCCTGGGTTGCGACAGGCACCAGCGGGCGCACGGCAACGTCGCCGGTCGGGCGCACCTGGCAGGCAAGCCGCACCCCCTCGGGCGCGCCGATCCTCGCAAGCGCCGCAGCTTCGGCCTGCGCCGGCGCAGGCAGGTGGCCTGCTCCCTCGACCACTCGGACACGGCAGGTCGTGCAGCGGGCACGCCCGCCGCAGACCGCCGTCTGGCGCACGCCATGGGCCCGCGCGATCTCGAGGAGCGTCGCTCCGGGCTGCACTTTCACAAGGCGGTCGCCGGCAAAGCTCACGGCAATGCCGGGCCTGATCCGCGTCAGGATCCGTCCGCCGACAATTGCAGCAATCACGGCAAGGGCGAGCACGAGGAGAACCGTTTCGGCGAATTGCGACCACGCGGCGAATGCCTGGTCCTGCAGCGGCGTCCGCAGCGCCTGCGTGTAGACATTGCGGGCCACTTCCCGTCCCGCACTGGCAAAGCCCGCGATGGCAAGCG
>JBIPLL010000294.1:0-4363 GCA_044368425.1 Beijerinckiaceae bacterium | reverse complement strand
CCTCCATCGG
Organism: Beijerinckiaceae bacterium; assembly: GCA_044368425.1. Classification (GTDB taxonomy): domain Bacteria; phylum Pseudomonadota; class Alphaproteobacteria; order Rhizobiales; family Beijerinckiaceae; genus JBIPLL01. The sequence goes on along the minus strand of JBIPLL010000294.1, from coordinate 4,353 downwards.
CGCCAATGCGACCATCGTCTGCGGACATATGCTGGGCGAATACAGCTTCATCGCGGCGGGAGCGGTCGTCACCAATGATGTTCCCGCCTTCGCCCTGATGGCGGGTGTTCCGGCCCGGCGGCTTGGCTGGATGAGCCATGCCGGCGCCCGACTCGGGTCCGATCTCGTCTGCCCGGAAACGGGCCGGCGCTACCGTGAGACGGGGCCTGACGGCCTTGAGGAGATCAGCGCAGAGGAGGCCCGCACATGAGCGGCGAGCGTATTGAATTCATCGACCTCAGGGCCCAGCGTCGTCGTCTGGGTTCGAAGCTCGACACCGCGATCATGCGGGCCGTCGACGAGGGCAACTATATCATGGGGCCGCAGGTCAAGGCCTTTGAGGATGAGCTGAAGGCCTTCTGCGGCGCCAAGCACTCGATCGGTTGCGCCAATGGAACGGACGCCATCGGGCTGTGCCTGATGGCGATGGGTGTTCGTCCCGGGCAGGCTGTGATCGTGCCGTCCTTCACCTTCGCCTCGACGGCGGAAGTGGTGGCCTGGCTCGGCGCCGTCCCGGTTTTTGCCGATGTCGATCCGCGCACCTTCAACATGGATCCCGCCGGGCTCGACGCAGCCTATGACGCGGCGGCGAAAGCCGGCCTCAAGCCGGTTGGCATCATCGCGGTCGATCTGTTCGGCCAGCCGGCCGACTACGATCCGATCGAAGCCTTTGCGCAGGCCAAGGGCCTCTGGCTGATTTCGGACTCGGCGCAGGGCTTTGGCTGCACCTACAAGGGGCGCAAGTCGGGCACGATCGGGCGCTTCACCACGACGAGCTTCTTCCCGGCCAAGCCCCTTGGCTGCTACGGCGACGGCGGGGCCCTGTTCACCGCAGATGACGAGATGGCTTCGATCATCCAGTCGCTGCGCGTGCACGGCAAGGGCACCGACAAGTACGACAATGTCCGCATCGGCGTGAACAGCCGTCTCGATACGCTTCAGGCAGCTATCCTGAGCGAGAAGCTCGCGATCTTCGGCGACGAGATCGAGAAGCGGCAGGTGGTTGCGGATCGCTACAATGCGGGCCTGTCCGATGTCGCGGTCACGCCGGTCCTGGCCGACGGTTGCACAAGCGTCTGGGCGCAATACACGCTCCGCCTGCCGCAGGACGCGCGCGCCGGCTTCATCGAGACATTGAAGCAGAATGGCGTGCCGACAGCGGTCTATTATCCCAAGCCGCTGCACCAGCAGACCGCCTACCGGAAGTTCCCGGTGGCGCTGGGTGGCTTGCCGGTATCGGAAGCGGTCTCGTTCGAGGTCGTCAGCCTGCCGATGCATCCCTATCTCGAGCCTGCCGTGCAGGATCGCATCATCTGCGTCTGTCGCGATGCGCTGAAAGGCACGATGCGGCTGGCTGCGGAGTAGGGGCGCGCGTAAGCCCTGCCGGCGTCGGATTTTCAGGACGCGAGGCAGGACGTGGGTCGGAATCTATTGCTTGCAGGCGCTGTCAATTGACAGCGCCTGTTTCATTTCGTGCCAGCATCCGGCCCTGGTCGTCGCCAAGCCGACACAATTGTTTCCGTCAGCGGGCCGCGCGGCTCATTATGGAGAATAATTTTTTCTCTGCGTGCCAATAAACAAAAAACAACACTGTCTGAATATAAAAATAATGACGATGAATACCTAGGGTTGAGTAGAGATATAATGCAACCAGCGATTGATGTTTACGATTTGTTTGCCTCTTTAACGACAGTTTCCAAGCGTGCATCTTTGGGGAAGGTGTACTGGCCCAACGACGGGTTAGGGGGAACCTCGTGCTTAAATTCATCAAAGTTTCTATCAAGCTTCCGTTGCTGATCATCAGTGTTTCGGTCGCCGCCATCTTTGTCAGCGGACTTGTCGGGGGGCGAACTGTCGATAGCGGGTTGCGCCAGGCTGCTGCCGAGCGCCTCGACGCGCTTGCTGCCGCTAAGGCCATGTCTGTCCAGGTCCGCATGCAGGTTCTTCGCACCCAGGCCGAGACAGACCTCGAGGGGAGCACGCTGCGGCAGACCTTGCAGCAGCTCAAGTCCTCCTACAACGTGTCGCCAGTTGTTCAGGACTCCATTCGCAAATCATTCCGCGGGAACGACGACCGGCCCTGGTCGGAACGGATCAGCGAGGATGGCAGTCGGCTGATGGTCGGGTATGGGCTCGACCATCGTGAAGTCCATGCCCAGTTCCGGGCGGCCGTTCTCAATGGCGGGCTCGTCGATTTCCTGCTTATCGACGATGCAGGAACGGTCATCTATTCCGTGGCCAAGGGGCGGGAGTTCGGGGAAAATCTCGGCTCTGCCGGCCTTCGCGACACCACGCTCGCACGATTGTTCGAGCAAGCGAGGTCGGCGGGCTCACCTGGATTGGTCACGGCCGATTACGCACCCTATCCGCCGTCGGGGTCGGAGCTTCGCGGCTTCCTCGTGGCGCCGGTGCTGAGCGCAGCCGCACCGGGACGGGAGCGCGCGTTCCTTGGCGCGATGGCCTATTCGTTCGGCCCAGGCCTGATAACCAGCGTCATCGGGGGGGAGGTCGCCAACGAGCGCGCCGTCTCGACGCTGGTGCTTGGCATGGATGGCAGCATCAAGGCGCAGGGCGGCAATGTATCTGCCGCGCTGCTGGCGCAGGGCGCCGTGACGGTCACGAGCGACTTGAACGGAAAGCCGGTCGTGCAGTTGAGCAGGGAACTGGAAGCGCATTATCTCGGTGCTGCAGCCGAAGTGCTCGCCATGGGCACACGCTGGCACGTGGTGACCCTTGAGCCGACGGCCAGCGCGCTGGGGACGAGCGTCGCGCTGCGCCGCTCCATGGTGACGAGCGCCGGTCTGCTCCTGCTTGCGATCGTGCCGCTCGCGGTACTCGTGGCCTGGTCGCTGACCCGCCCGCTCAATGCGTTGACGCGGACGCTGGTTGCGCTGGGACGCGGGGAAGCCGTCGAACGCATTCCAGGCGCCGGGCGTGGCGACGAGATCGGTCACATTGCCGGGGCGGTCGATCTGATCCGTCGCAATCTGCAGGCTGAGGCGCAGGCCCAACGCGAGGCGGATCATGCGCAACGCGCCGAGAGAGACAGGGTGCGGCACGAAGTGCTGATGTCGCTGGCCGACGAGCTCGACCGTTCTGTCGGCACGATCACCACGGCCGTTTCAGCCGCCGCCGAGCAACTGACCATGACGGCGAATGGCATGCTCATGGCGGCGGGCGAAACCCAGGACGGGACCGAGGCTGTCGGACATTCCACCCGCAATGCGCGCGAATCCATCCGGACGATCGAGCATGCCACGCTGTCGATGCGTGCCGCTGTCGAGCAGCTCGGTGCATTGGCGGGCAGGGCCGATGCATCGGCGGATGCGGCGCAGGACTGGGCGCGCCAGACGACCGACGTCGTGTCCCATCTCTCCGATGGCGCCGCGCGGATCGGGGAGGTCGTGCAGCTTATTTCGTCGATCGCCGCGCAGACCAACCTTCTCGCGCTCAATGCGACGATCGAAGCCGCCAGGGCGGGGGAAGCGGGGCGGGGCTTTGCGGTGGTCGCGTCGGAGGTGAAGAACCTGGCAGGCCAGACCGCGCGGGCCACGCAGGAAATCACGGGGCAGGTCGAGCGCATCCAGGGCTCGACACATGCGACTGTCGAGGCCATTGCCCGGATCCAGTCGATGCTCGGGGAACTGTCCAGCGCGACGCGCGAGACCTCGGCGACGGTTGCCGATCAGACGCAAGCCACCCATGCCATCGCCCATGATGTCCGGCTTGCGTCGCGCGAGCTCGACAGCATCGTCGGCTCGATGGCTGGCGTGATGCAGGCTGCTGTTCACTCATCGGGATCGGCCGAGGCCCTGCGGGGCGCCGCTACGGATCTCAGCGGGCGCGCGACCGATCTGAAGGACGAGGTCCAGAGCTTCATCGATCGCGTGCGAGCGGCATGAGCCAGCAGCCTGCGCGGGCTTGACCACGCGACCGGCGGGAATGACGATGCCGCTCCGGGCGAGGGAGCCGGCTGTCCATGTCATCGATGCCATTGCTCGCACGGATTCCGCTCTTCAGGGAGACGCAGGTCGATCTTGCGTCCTTGGAGAAGAGCTGTCGCTGGAAGCGGTTCGATCCGGACGAAGTGCTCGTCGACTTCGAGGACGAGACACGCGACGTCTATTTCATCGCATCAGGCGAGGTTCGGATCCTGATCCGTACGCAGTCCGGGAAGGAAGTCATCCTCGGCGAGATGCGGTCCGGGCAGTTCTTCGGCGAGCTTGCCGCCATCGACGGCATCCGGCGCTCGGCGAATGTCACGGGGCTCACGCGGGGGGAGGTCGGCATCATGCCGGCTTCGATGTTTCGCGA
>JBIPLL010000293.1:0-4370 GCA_044368425.1 Beijerinckiaceae bacterium | reverse complement strand
ATGATCTGCGCCCCGAACCGCCCCTCGACATGTGTGACGATGGCAAGGTCGAGATCCCCTGTGGCGATCCGCTCCAGCAGCATCGGCGTCGGCTCGCAGACGACGGTCACCTCGGCACGTGGGTTTGAATGCGAGAACCGCGCCATGATCTCCGGCAGGTAGCGGTCGGCATAATCGTCCGGCACGCCGAGCCGCACCCGGCCCGTCAGCTCCGCATCGCCAAAGGTTGCCACGCATTCGAGGTTCAGCCGCAGGATGCGCCGGGCATAGTCGAGCAGCCTTTCCCCGTCCTCGGTCAGGCGCGACATACGCCCCTCCCGCACGAAGATCGGACGGCCAAGCCGCTCCTCCAGCCGCTTCATCTGCATCGAGACGGCCGACTGCGTCTTGTGCACGATGTCGGCGGCGCGCGTGAAGGAGCCTGCATCGGCAATGGCGACAAAGGTCCGCAACTGGTCGATGTCGAGAAGATGGGCCATGGCATGGAGTCCAGGATCGGCCGATCCATCATCGGTCGTTGCGCTGGACCCTATATCCATTCGCTGTCGTGATCAATCGATCAGGTCTTCTCGGGCTTGGCCCCGGGCTTCAGGAAGGCGTCGAAGACCGATTGCAGCGCGGCCATCTGCTCGTCCTGCACCTGTCGGCCGGTGTCGAACATCTGCGAGAGCGCATCGAGCCCGCGCTGGCTGGCGGCGACCGTTTCGTCGCCGGCGCCGCTGCCTGCGCCCATCATGCGTTCCATCATTCCCGACATCGCGGCATTCATGTCCGCAGGCTGGCCCATCGGAAAGCCGCCGGCCGGCATGCCGAACGGCATCCCCTGTCCGAATGGGTTCTGCCCCAAGCCGCCTTGCCCCAAGCCGCCTTGCCCGAATCCGCCTTGCCCGAATCCGCCTTGCCCGAATCCGCCCTGTCCGAACATGGCGGCGATCGCCGCCAGTGGATTGGACTGTCCCTGTCCCGTCATCGACTTGAACAGGCCGCCCATCAGCGTCGTCGCGATGACGGGCAGCATCGCCTTCAGGACCTCGGTGCCGATCCCCGTCATGGCGGAGGCCTGTGCGGCAACCTGCCGGCTGACCTCCTTGGTGCCGAAAAGCTGGCCGAGCAGGTCGTTGCCCTGGCTGGGCACATCGTCGGGAATGCCGTCGCCATTGGCGTCGTAGAAACCGGCAAGCTGCTGACCGCCCGCCATCATGCGCGCGAAATTGCCCATGAGGTCCGGTGCACCCATCTGCCGCTGCAGTCCCAGCGTGAAGGCCGGCAGGAGCGCCTCGACCGCCGATTGCGCCTGGTTCGGGCTCAGGCCATAGGCCCGCGCCAGGTTCTGCATGAAGCCGCCACCCTGGGCCGACTGCATGATGTCGTTGAGATTGAACATGTTGACCCCCGTCACTGGCGGCAGTCTAGATCATTTCGCGGCCGCGCGCGCCTCGAGTTTGCCGATGCAGCGGAAGGCCATCAGACAGGCGGCGATGCCGAAGGGAATGACGCCGAGCGCCACGGCGAGGAAGGCCCCTTTGGGCCCGCCCAGGGCCGCCCCCGCCATCGCGACGGGAATAGTGCCCAATGTCGCGCGCCCCCAGTTGAACAGCGTCGAGTAGAAGGCGAAGCCAAGATTGTTGAAGGCGGTATTGGCAACAAAGAGCGCGCCGTTGAACAGCCAGAACAGCCCGCTGACGAGGCAGTAGAAGGCGATGAGATCTGCGGTGAGCCCGGTCACCCCGAAAGCCGTCACGAGGACATTGCGCCCGAGTGCGAGCACGGCCCAGATCAGGAGCACATAGACGAGGGTGACGAGCAGCGAGTCGCGCAGCGCAGCGCGCATGCGATCATAGCGGCCCGCACCCCAGTTCTGGGCAAGAATCGGCCCGATGGCTCCCGAAAGAGCGAAGATTCCGCCGAAGGCGACGGGCACGAGCCGGTCGACGATCGCGCCCGCCGCAACGGCCTTGTCGCCGTAGCGGGCAAGGACCGACGCAAACACGGCATTGGCGATCGGGGTCGCGAGATTGGTCAGGATCGCCGGCCCCGCGATCGACAGCATCGGGCGCGCATCGCGCGCGATCTGCGCCAGCCGCGGCCGCGCCACCATGCGATGCACGCGCGCGGCGCCGTGAAATCCGACGAGGGCGAAGATCAGCCGCGAGACCACGGTCGCGATGGCAGCGCCGTCTGGTCCCAGCCCCGCTGCGAAGATCAGCAGCGGATCGAGGGCCGCCACGACGATCGCGCCCGAAAGCGTCACCCACATCGAGCGCCTTGCATCGCCAACCGCCCGCAATATGCCCGAGAAGCCCATGCCAAGCGCCATCAGCACATTGGAGGGCAGGGCTATCAGCAGGAAGCGGTGGGCGATCTCGAGCGACGCATCATGCGCGCCGATGAGTGTGAGCAGCGGCCGCAGGAAGGGCAGCCCCGCCATCGAAACGAGAAAGGCGATGCCGGCCAGTGCGGCGAGCGCCGAACCCGCCATGGCGCGGGCCTCCTCCCGTGCGCCAGCCCCCAGCGCGCGGCCGACCAGTGCCGAGACCGCGATCATCAGCCCGACATTGATGGAGACGGCGACGAACAGGACGAGCGTGGCATAGCCGACGCCGGCCGTGGCGGCGGGATCGCCCAGCTGCGCGATATAGAACAGCGACAGGAAATCGACGGAGAAGATCGCCATCAGGCCGACCGAGCCCGTCGCGCTCATCACGAGCACATGGCGCAGGGTGGATCCGGTGACGAAAACGGCCTTTTGCGGTCTGTCCTCCCCGTTCATGTGGCGTTGTCCGGGTTCATCAGCGCCTTCGTCTCGGAGGTCAGCCCCTTTGCCCGCTTGCGCGGCGCGATCAGGGGTTCGGGCGCCACGCGCGCGCCATGCAGCAGGTCGGCGCCGCCCATCTGGCCCTCGTCGCGCTGCATGATCAGCCGCGCCACGTCGCGACGGCGCACATCGGCAACCACGGCCTCGACGGTCTCGGCCGGACGACCGAGCCCCATGAGCGCCAGCCTCCCGAAGCCGAGGGCCGATTCGAAGGTCTCGCGCACATGCACATCAACATCCCGGCTCATCAGGTCGAGCGCATGAACCCTGTCATAGGCCCGCACATAGGTCCGCGCCTGCGGAAACGCGTCATGGACGAGATCGACGATGCGCGTTGCGGTCGCCGGGTCGTCCACGCAGATGCAGACGAGGCGGGCCCGCTCCGCTCCCGCCGCCCGCAACACGTCGAGCCGCGCTCCGTCGCCGAAGAACACCCGCAATCCGAAACGCCCGGCACTGCGGATCTGATCCACGTCCCGGTCGATCACGGTCGCGTCGATGCCCTCGGCAAGCAGCACCTGGTTCACCACCTGCCCGAAGCGGCCAAAGCCGATGACGAGGACCTCCCCGTCCGCGCCGTCGAAATCCTCCGGGATGTTCTCCTCATCGGGCAGGCTGCGCCGCGCCAGGGCCCCTTGCAGCGCCTTCGCGACGATCGGGCCCAGCAGCATCGACAGCGCGGCAAGTGCTGTCACGATCTGCACCGTCTCGTCAGGGACCAGGCCGAGCGTCCCGGTCATCGGCACGAGCACGAAGGCGAATTCGCCGGCAGGCGCCAGCAGCGCGCCGATGCGCAGCGCGTCGGGCCAGGTCGAGCCGGACAGCCGTGCGAGCACCGCAGCGATGGCGATCTTGACCCCGACCATGCCGACGGCGCCCGCCGCAAGCAGCAGCGCATGGGCCGCGACCACACGCAGGTCGAGCGACATGCCCACGCTCATGAAGAACAGCCCGAGCAGCAATCCGCGAAAGGGCTCGATATCCGCCTCGAGCTGATGGCGGAAATTCGATTCCGCGAGCAACAGCCCGGCCATGAAGGCGCCCATGGCCATGGACAGGCCGGCGCGCTCCATCAGCAGGGCGGCGCCCAGCACCACAAGCAGTGCCGCGGCCGTCATCACCTCGCGTGCCCCGCTTGCGGCGAGCACCCGGAAAAGCGGATTGAGCAGGTAGCGCCCGATCACCACCACGGCGCCGACCGCGGCAAGCGCCTTGGCCGCGGCAAGCCCACCCGACAGCCAGCCGCCCTCGAGCGCGCCGCTGCCGGTGAGCGCAACCAGCGGAGCCAGCGCCAGCACGGGCACGATCGACAGGTCCTGGAACAGCAGGACGGCGAATGTCCGCTGGCCATAGGGGCCGCGCCGGTCGCCCCGCTCGTCCAGGATCTGCAGCGCCACGGCGGTCGCCGACAGGGCCAGCGCGATACCGAGGAAGGCCGCCCCCGCCACGGGCACGCCAATCAGGACCAGAACCGCCCCGACCGCCAGCGCGCTCAGCGCCATCTGCCCGCTGCCGAGACCGAAAATATCCCCGCGCATCTCGAAGAGCTTGCCGA
>JBIPLL010000429.1:0-3181 GCA_044368425.1 Beijerinckiaceae bacterium | reverse complement strand
CGCTCGCCCGCGCCATGGTCATCGAGCCCGCGGTCCTGCTGATGGACGAGCCTCTCGGGGCGCTCGACAGGCAGTTGCGCAAGCACGTGCAGCTCGAGATCCGGCGGCTGCATCGCGAACTCGGCCGCACGACGCTCTACGTCACCCACGACCAGGAAGAGGCGCTCGTGATGTCCGACCGGATCGGCATCATGCGCAACGGGCGCGTCGAACAGATCGGAACGCCGGACGACCTGTACCGGCGGCCGGCCAATGCGTTCGTCGCCTCCTTCCTGGGCGAATCCAACATTCTTCGCGGGCGCGTGACCGAGGTTTCGGGCGGCGAGGCCCGCCTCGTCTGCGAGCAGCTCGGCACGGTCATCACGGGCGCTGCCGCCGATGGCGTGCGGCCCGGCGCAATGGCCGGGGCGCTGATCCGCCCGGAGAGCCTCACGCTCGCGTCGGAACCGGAAGGTGGCCTTCCGGCGCGCATCGTCGAGATCGTCTACCTCGGAGAACTTCTGGCCATTCGGCTCGTACTCACCTCAGGCCAGGAGGTATGGCGCCGGTGTTTCTCCACATTGGAGCACCCGGTTGAAGGCCGCGAGGTGCGGCTGACCTGGCGGAGGGAGGATATCCGCATCGTGCCGCTTGATCGCGGCGAAGGGGAGGAAGAGTGACATGCTGACGAGACGCCGCACACTTCAATTGATCGGTGCCGCAAGCGCCGCAGGAATTCTGCCAGCCCGCAGCTGGGCGCAGGGCCGCCCCTTCACGTTTTGTTCGTTCGGAGGCGCCCTGTCCGCCGCCGAAAAGACAGCGTTCATGGATCCGGCTTCCAAGAAGTTCGGGGTGGAGATCGCCAATGTCTCCCCCACGAACTATGCCAGGATCAAGGCGATGGTCGAGGCGAAAGCCGTCGAATGGGATCTCGTCGATGTCGGCGGGCAGTTCATCTATCAGGGCTCCGAACAGAACCTGCTCGAAAAGATGGACTTCTCGATCATCGATGCCTCCAAGCTCGACAAGGCCTGGGTCACCGACTACGGCGTGTTCACGAGCACGGGCGCGACGCTGATCGCCTACAACACCAAGGCCTTCCCGGCCGGCAAGGGCCCGCAATCCTGGAAGGACTTCTGGAACGTCAAGGACTTCCCGGGCGCCCGCTCGCTCTTCGGGCGGTTCTACTACAATTATGAGGCCGCACTCATGGCCGCGGGCGTTCCGCGCGACCAGATCTATCCCGCGACCGACGAGAAGGTGAAACTCGCCTTCGAGAAGCTGCGCGAGATCAAGCCGCATGTGAAGGTCTGGTGGACGGCCGGCGCCCAGCCAGTCCAGCTTCTCTCCTCGGGAGAGGTCACAATGGCCTCTGCCTGGAGCGGACGCGTGCTCGACGTCATGAAGGAGAAGGCCCCGGTCGATTTCACCTACAAGGACTCGGTCGCCTGGGGTAACGCCTTTGTGGTTCCGAAGGGATCGCCCTATCGCGATCTTGCGATGAAGATCATCAACTACTGCATCACCGAAGAAGCGCAGGTCGCACTCCTGCCGACGGGAACATATGGGCCGGTTCTTGCCTCCGCCGCCGACAAGGCGACTCCGGAGCAGGCCAAGCTCTACGTGTCGCATCCGTCGAGCCTCAAGGATGCCTGCATCTTCAACGATGCGGAGGTCGCGAAATACGCGACCAAGTACGAGGACGAGTGGAAGAAGTTCCAGCTTTCCTGAGCCCTCAGGCGCCGGGCGGCAACGCCCGGCGCACGCTCCCGCCTCCGAGACGGATCGCACCATGGCCTTCGAGACGATCGACCTGTCCATCGACCAGGGAATTGGCTGGCTCACCTTCAACCGGCCGCAGGTGCTCAACGCGTTCGATCCGCTCCTCATCGAGGAGACGAATGCAGCGATGCAGGCGCTGGTGGCCGACGAGCGCGTCGGCGTCATCGTCGTGAAGGGCGCCGGCAGGGCGTTTTCCGCCGGCTTCGACATCAAGGCCTCCGCCAAGGTCAAGCAGCGCTCCCCCGAGGAGTGGAGGCGCGTGCTGGAGGAGGATTTCGACTTCATCATGCAGTTCTGGGACTGCCCGAAGCCGACCATCGCCGCCGTCCACGGCTATTGCATCGGCGGCGCCTTCGAACTGATGCTCGCCTGCGATGTGACGGTCGCCGGCGAGAACAGCCGCTTCGGCGAGCCGGAGGTGCGGTTCGGATCGGGGATCGTCGCGCTGCTCCTGCCCTGGGTGGCCGGACCGAAGGCGACCAAGGAATTGCTGCTGACGGGGCAGGATCGGCTCGATGCCGTGCGCGCACGCGAGCTGGGCCTCGTCAATCACGTCGTCCCTGACGATCAGGTCGTGGAGCGGGCCGGCGCCATCGCACGCGACATGATCGCCGCCGCTCCCGCCTCCGTGCGCATGACCAAGCGCGCGATCAACCGGACCTACGAGATCATGGGCATGCGGCAGGCGCTCCTGCAGGCCCTGGAGATCGACATCTTCATCGAGACGTCCGGTGGGCCCGAGCGGGCCGAATTCAACCGCATCCGCAGCGAACAGGGCCTGAAGGCGGCGCTCGCATGGCGCGACGCCCGCTTCGCCTCGGCGAAATCATGAGGCCGGGACTTGCGTCATGACCACGAGCTACGACGTCATCATCATCGGCGGCGGCCATAACGGGCTCGTCTGCGGCTCCTATCTGGCCAAGGCCGGTGTCAAGACGCTTGTCCTGGAGCGTCGTCACGTGCTGGGCGGGGCCGCCGTGACCGAGGAGGTGGTGCCGGGCTTCCGCATGTCGGTGGCCTCCTATGTCATGAGCCTGCTGTCGCCGCGCGTGATCGCCGATCTGGAACTGAGGCGCTTCGGCCTCGTCGTGCTGCCGGCCAACGACCTGTTCTCGCCGCTGGAGAATGGCGACCACATCTTCCTGCATGACGATGTGCGCAAGACGCAGGCCGAATTCGCGCGTTTCTCGCGCAAGGACGCCGAAACCTATCCGCTCTTCGACGCCTATCTCAAGGACGCGACCCGGATCGTCCGGGGACTGCTCTATGAGACCCCGGTCGATGTGGCGCGCAGGGACTGGCGCGGCATCAAGGACATGCTCGGCCTCTTGTGGCGTAACCGGACCATCGGCGGGAAGGTCTATCGGATCGTCGACCTGATGACACAGAGCGCCGACGATTACCTCCGCCGCTGGTTCGA
>JBIPLL010000292.1:0-4389 GCA_044368425.1 Beijerinckiaceae bacterium | reverse complement strand
CGTGACGACGCGTCAGCCGCGAGGGGAGTGCGAACATGAGGCGGGAAGGCCAGCGGGCTGCCGGTTCGGCGACCGGTCAAGCGACGCAGCGTGATGGTACTCCCGTGGCGGCAGGCGCATCCCGCCTTGCCCTGATCGCCGGGCTGGTGGCTGCCGGTATCGCCTTCTCGGGCGCTCCCGCTTTCGCCTCGCCAGAATGCGCCGCAGCCATCGTGGCGACTGCCAACACCGAGCTGTCGACCGGTTCGCTGCCTCCCCATCCGGCCGCGCTCTCGCCGATTGTCCAGCCCACGCCTGAAGCCCTGACAGAGATCGCGCAGCATGCGCCGGCCCAGGCGACACAGGCCACCGCCCGTGACGGGGCTGATCCGGAAGTCGTCCGGCCTGAGGAGCCCGCCTCCCTGGCAGGGATGGTTCAGCTCGACCTGCCGGCCTTGCCGGATATCGAGGCGCGCTTCCCGGACATCGGGCAGGCCCCTGCATCCGCGCAGGTGCTTGAGCTGGCCGCCCCCGAAATTCCCGACTCCGCCTCGGTGATGCGCTCCGTGGCGCAGGCCGGCCGCAGGGCCGCCATTGTCGCCGAACTGGCAAGCCCCGCCCGGCAGGCCGAGGCCCTCGCTGTCGAGCGCCTGCCCCGCCGCGAGCGCGAGGCGCTGGCGGGCTTTTACACCCAGCGTGACCATGCTCCGCTCTGGGTTGACGAGAACGGCTGGACCCGCGCCGCGATGGATCTGATCGCGCATCTCGATCGCGCCGACGAGGACGGGCTGCGGGCCAGCGATTACCGCGCCCCGCGCCTCGACGCGATGCTGGCGGAAAAGGCCGACGCCCTCGCACAGGCCGATCTGCGTCTGTCGGCGCTCGCGGTGCTCTATGCCCGCGACGCTCGCGGCGGTCGGATCGACCCGTCTCGCCTGTCGAACATGATGACGCCGACCCTCACCTTGCCCGACGCGTCAGAGGTGCTGGCAAGGCTCGCGGGGGCGAACGACAAGGCCGCCGTGCTGGCATCCTACCAGCCGCCGCACGAGGGCTACCGGGCGCTGCGCGCCGCACTCGCCGAACGCCGCGCGACCCAGCCGCAGGTGCCAAGCGCCGCGACGCAACCCGTGCAGGTGCCGCCGGGCAATGTGCTGCGCGTCGGCATGCGCGATGCGCGAGTCCCCCTGATCCGCGCCCGCTTCGGCCTTGGCCCGGAGGGCGATTCACAGACCTATGACGCGAAGGTCGCAGCCGCCATTGCCGATTTCCAGCGCGAGAACGGCCTGCCCGTCACCGGCGTGCTCACCCGCCAGACGATGGCGGCCCTGTCGGGCGCCTCGCTCGCGACCGGCCTGCAGGAGGCCGACATCATCGCCAACATGGAGCGCTGGCGCTGGCTGCCCGCCGATCTGGGCGAGCGCCACGTCTTCGTCGACATTCCCGCCTTCCGCGTCAGCGTGATGGAGCAGGGGAGAGCGGTTCACGAGGCACGCGTCATCGTCGGCAAACCCGAGACGCCGACGCCAATCTTCTCCGACGTGATGGAACACGTCGTGGTCAATCCGTCCTGGTACATCCCGCCCTCGATCCTGCGCAAGGACGTGCTGCCCAAGCTCGCACAGGACCCGACCTATGCCGAGCGCATGGGCTACGAGGTCACCCGGCGCGGCAACTCGATCTCGGTGCGCCAGCCGCCGGGCGAGCGCAACGCGCTCGGGCACATCAAGTTCATGTTCCCCAACAATCACGCGGTCTACCTGCACGACACGCCTACGCGCCATCTCTTCGGCCGCGAGCGCCGGACCTTCAGCCATGGCTGCGTGCGTGTCGACGACCCGATGCGCCTTGCGGAAGTCCTGCTCGGAGCAGAGAACGGCTGGAGCGAGGAGCGAATCCGCAGCCTGGTCGGCGGTCGCGAGCGGACCATTCATCTGACCCGCCCCCTGCCCGTCCACCTGACCTATTTCACGCTGCATGCGGACAGCGCGGGCGCGCTGACGAGCCGCGAGGACATTTACGGCTTCAACCGCCGCGTGCGCGACGCGCTGGCTGCGCTCTGATTCTGGAGCGCTCCGGCGCTCGGGAATGCCTCCCGCCTGTCAATCGAACGCCCCCATTGCCAAACGCGGCATTTTTTGGCCATTGTTGCGCCCTACCGGACGGGTTCCGGTCGGGTCGCGTTTGATGGCGTGTCGGAGAGAGCAGGCCTTGCTGCCTCGCTCTAACGTGCCGTTAACGCTTCTCGGCAAGTATTGGTTGAGCATGATTGCCGTGCGGCTCCCCCCTGACGGGCCGCCACGGTTCGCAGCCGGCAGCATGTCGCCCCAGGCGGCAGGGTGCCGCGTTCGTCGAAACCCAGCGGCCGCGTCGGGTCTGATTAGCCCGGCCGTCTGAGCGAGAACCGAACCTTGCAAGCCTCTCAAGAGCCCCGCGCTTCCGAGCCGACAGATTCTCCGGAGCGAAACGCCGCCCTTGCCTGCCCGTCCGCAGCCGGTCGGACCGACAGCCTTGTCCGGTCCGTGCTGCGCGTGACCGCACGCCTCGGCGCCACGCTGGCGCTGGCCGGCCTTGCCCTCATCGTCAACACGCGCGGGCTTCAGGATGCGGTCGCCAATGGCGATACGCGCACAATCACGATCCATCACACCCATACGAAGGAGACGGCGACCGTCACCTTCCGCCGCAATGGCACCTATGACTCGCAGGGCCTCGAGAAGCTGAACTGGCTCCTGCGCGACTGGCGCCGGGACGAGGCGACGAAGATGGACCCGCGCCTCTTCGACGTCGTCTGGGAGGTGCACCGGGAATCCGGCTCCGATGAGCCGCTCCATGTCGTCTCGGCCTATCGTTCGCCGGAAACCAATTCCATGCTGCGCCGGCGCTCGCGCGGCGTCGCCAAGCACAGCCAGCATACGCTCGGCAAGGCGATGGATTTCTACCTGCCCGACACGAACATGGCGAAGATCCGCGAAATCGGCATGCGCCTGCAGCGCGGCGGCGTCGGCTTCTATCCGAATGCCTACAATCCCTTCGTCCATCTCGATGCGGGCTCGGTGCGCTCCTGGCCGCGCATGACCCGCGACCAGCTCGCCCGCCTCTTCCCGGACGGCAAGACAGTGCATCTGCCCGCCGATGGCCAGCCGATGGCGGGCTATGAGGAGGCCAAGGCCGACATTCTGGGCCGTGGCGGCGCCGTCGCCGGCTATACCTATGCCGACGCCGACGAAGGCGCGATCATGAGCTCCGGCAGTCGCCGCAGCCTCTGGGCCGCCTTGTTCGGCGGTGACGATGAAGAAGAGGCGGCGCCACAGCGTGGACGCCAGCGTCAGGCCGCACGCCCGAACCAGACGGTTGCCTATGCCCCCGCCACCGGCAACAGCGACGATGCCGGGACGCGCAGCTTCTTCAGCCAGCCGACGCCGCCCGCCGAGATCGCCGGCGCGCCGCGCCGGCCTGTGCGCGGCCCGCAGGTTGCCGCCATCGAACCGCGCCCGACGCCGGAGCGCGAGGCACCGCAGGCCCCGGCCCAGCCGGCCGCCCCGCTGCTCGCAAGCACGCCGCAACCGACGCTCGCGCCGGCTCCGGCCCCAAGGCCAGTGGGTCTCTCCCTTGCCGCCGTGGAGACGGCGGCCGGGCCGCGCATGCAATGGCAGACAGGCCCCGGCGGGCGCACCATCGACGTCGAGGCGCCGGCATCGCGTGTCGCGCTGGTGGAGGCTCCGATGCCACCCCGCCGCCCGGACGATCTGCCGGGCCGTCCCGGCCAGGTGGAGGAGCCGCCCGCGACGACGCTCGCCATGGTGGCCGCCCCGGCCCCTCCCGTGCGTCCGGCAGAGCTCGTCGCCGGCAGCGCCGGACCGGTTGTGCCTCCCCTGCGCGGCGCCGTCGCCACACTCGATCCGGTTCCGGTTGCGGCCGCACGGCCCGTCGATCACCCGGCCCCGCCAGAACGGCCGGTCGCCGCAACCTCCGTGGCGAGCCTTCCGCGCACGCCTCCAGCGGCTCCCGCTGCCCAGGTCCCAGTTGCCCAGGTCCCAGTTGTCGCGGCGCCGGCGCCCGCTCCGCAGCCCGCTTCAGGCGGCGTGAGCAACCGCGAGGCGCAACGTCCGCGCACCGACAGGGACGAGCTGCAGGCCCTTTTCGCCGCCGTCGCCAATACGCCCGTCCCGACGGCACAGGCCACCGTTTCGACCACGCGCACGCGGCAGGCCGCGACGCCGGCAGCCGTGCTGCCGGCAACCGCCCCGAATGTGGTCGCCCGCTTCGGCGCGGCGCCTGCCGAGCTTCGCCCCGACAGGTTCACCGGCCCCGCCGTGCGCCCGCTCGCTGGCTCATTCTCGCGGCTCTGACGCGCTCTCGCGTCGAACGGTCATCGAAAACGAAAAAGGCCGGCGATACACTCGCCGG
>JBIPLL010000291.1:0-4392 GCA_044368425.1 Beijerinckiaceae bacterium | reverse complement strand
CACCCCCGTTCGCGCACTTCCCTCGCTCGGGGTGTGCCTGACGGGGTTGGCAGGACCGGGGGCGATCCCACATAAGTCTGATGCCGGTTGATCCGGCGCATCCGCTGCCTGCGGATGTCGTTGCAGGAGGAAGGCCGATGAGCCTGTCACGCACACGCGGCGCGGATGCCGAGCGCCATGGCCTGCGGGCTGTCGATCCAGTCTGGCTGCGCATCAAGGAGGAAGCGCAGGCCGTCGGGGATCCCGCCCTGTCGCATCTCGTGCTTGCCCATGTCCTCAATCAGGACAGTCTGGAGGGGGCGGTCGCTGCGCGCGTCGCCTCGCGCCTGCATCACGCCGCCGTGCCGGCGGAGCTGATCGCCCAGGCATTTCGTGAAGCGATCGGTGCCGATCCCTCGCTCGGCGAGGCCTTTCGCGCCGACCTCATGGCCGTGCTCGATCGCGATCCCGCCTGCGGACGTCTGATCGAGCCGCTGCTCTATTTCAAGGGCTTCCATGCGCTCCAGGCCCACAGGATCGCGCATCATCTCTGGTCGCACGGGCGGCGGGACTTTGCGCTTTACCTGCAGAGCCGTGCGTCCGAGGTGTTCCAGACCGACATCCACCCGGCGGCACGGATCGGCCGGGGTATCTTCCTCGACCATGCCACGGGGCTGGTTGTCGGCGCCACAGCTGTCATCGAGGACAACGTGTCGATGCTGCAGGACGTCACGCTGGGCGGGACCGGCAAGGAGCATGGCGACCGCCATCCCAAGATCCGCCATGGCGTGCTGATCGGTGCCGGCGCCAAGATCCTGGGCAATATCGAGGTCGGGCACTGCGCCCGGGTTGCGGCGGGCTCCGTCGTGCTCAAGCCCGTGCCGCCCAACACCACGGTTGCGGGCGTGCCGGCCATCGTCGTGGGCGAGGCGGGCTGCGCGGAGCCCGCGCGCTCCATGGACCAGATCCTTGCGCTCAAGGGCGGACTGTCGCCGCGCGACGCGCTTTGATCGGATCATGCGCCTCCCGGAGGCCTTGTCAGGGATGTTGTGGGAGGAGGCGTGCCGCGCCCGTCGCGGGCTTGCCCTGCCGCCGGGGGCGTGGCATCCCCGACAACTGACATCCCCGGCCTGCCATCTTGCAGGCCGAGCCGGCGAAAGGATTTTCCGTGGACAAGAAGGAACTGGCCAAGATCGAGGCCTATCTGCGTCGCACCTTCTCGAATGCGTCGATCAAGGTGCAGGCGCGGCCGCGCAAGACCGACTCGGCCGAAGTCTATGTGGGCGAGGAATTTGTCGGCGTGCTCTTCGTGGACGACGAGGACGACGAGCGTTCCTATCACTTCCAGATGGCGATCCTGGGTTCCGACCTCGACGAATAGGCCTTTCGGGGCGCCGGGCCGCCATGCGTCCCCCGGCGCTGCGTCGATCGGGCGAAAGGTCCGGGAGCCCTAGGGCGCCGACTGTCCTCGCCGCTGCATCGCGGCCAGTGTCGCGCGCGCCGCATCGCGAATCTCCTCCCACCGGGTGAGGTGTGCCGGCTCGAAGCTGATGGCGGCGTCCATGCCGCCCTGACGGAACTCCCAGAGGCAAAGCACTGCAGGGCTGGCGCTCGGTGCATCCGGTCGCGGGCAACGGGCAGCGAAGCTGCGCCCGTCCGGGGGCGCCACGTAGAGATCTTCGCCATGATAGGGCGAGTTATCCTGGAACCGGCGCATGACAAGTCCGCCGGGATTGGTCCAGACATCCCCCGTCAGGAAGCGCGAATAAAGCAGACGGGGCCGTTCGGCTGCGTCGGGCGCCGTGTCGGCCGGGGTCAGCGCCATCAGCAGGATTGCGCCGGCGGGGTGCGGCAGGCCCGGCTTCTGCGCGTCGTCTTCAGAATGAGCTTCCGCGAAGGGGATGACGAGATCGAGCCGTTCGAGACTGGCACCTTCGGCGATGCGTCCATCGCGCATCCAGGACGTAGGCACCGCGAGGGCCTGACCCTTCAGGTGCACGATGCGCAGGGCTTCGGGTGCCGTCTCGCGCCCTGTCATCCAGATGCCGCCCGACATGGCCGACGCCGCCAGAAGCAGCACGAAGCCGAGGGCTGCCAGGAACCAGCCATCGGCGGGGCGCGGCAGTTTCCTGTGGTTCCGGTTCAGCTCCGCGCGGAGGCGGGCCTGATCCGCTGCGAAGGACATGGTGGCTCCGGGCATCACGCTTCCGGATGAGGTTCCGGCGTTAACCATCTTCAATGATTGTGCTTAACCGTCAGTTAAAGCTGCGCCAGACTGGGACGTTCCGGCCTCGATCCTTCCGCCGGGACGCGCTGAGAACCGGCCGGAGATGATCGTGGAGCTGACGCCAGAAGCCGTGGAGATGCTGCTGTCGCTGGCGCTCGGCTTCGCCTTTGCGGGCCTGAGCGCCTCCACCTTCGAAGTCATGACAGATCGGCGGGCGAGCTTCCGCCTGCTGGAGGCTGGCGGGCCGGCCGCCGTCGCGTGCGTTCCGCTCGTCGTGTTCTGCGCGCCGTTCATCATCCTGCGCAACACCGTGCGCGGGCGGCGGTATGAGCACCGCAATTTCTTCTTCGTGATGGTCGCCACCATCATTGCGGGAGGCTGGAGCATGTTGTCGGGCCGGGTCGTGCTCGATCTTGCTCACTGGCTGGTGGCCTGACGCTCGCGCCCGTTCCGGAAGCTTGACGCTGGCCCGACGCCCGTTCAGGTTGCAGGCCCGTATGCCGGAGCCTGTCCATGCCCATCCATGCCCTCGGAGACCTTGAGCCCACATTGCCGCCTGAGGGCCATTACTGGGTGGCGCCCGATGCCCATGTGATCGGCCAGGTCGTGCTGGGCGAGGATGTCGGCATCTGGTTCGGCGCCATCCTGCGCGGCGACAACGAGCCGATCCGGCTGGGTGCGCGCACGAATATTCAGGAGGGTGCGATGCTCCATACCGATATGGGTTTTCCCATGTCGATCGGGGAGGACTGCACCATCGGGCATCACGCGATCCTGCATGGCTGCGTGATCGGCAACAATTCGCTGATCGGAATGGGGGCGACCGTCCTGAATGGCGCGCGCATCGGGAATAACTGCCTCGTCGGCGCCAATGCGCTCGTCACGGAAGGCAAGGAGTTTCCAGACAATTCGCTGATCGTCGGTGCGCCTGCAAAGGCAATCCGGATGCTGGACGAGGCGGCTGCCGCGCGCCTCACCTTGTCGGCGCGTTCCTATGTCGAGAACTGGCGCCGCTTCGCGCGCGGGCTGCGTCTCATCAAGGCCTGATGGCGCATCGTGCTGGCAAAGTGAGAAAAGCCGCCGCAAGTGTTTGCGGCGGCTTTCTGATTGCGCCTGTTACAGGTGTTACTGGCCGGCCGTGACGGTCGTGGCGCGGTCAGGCACGCTCATCGCCACCCAGCCTGCGCGGGCCTGGCTCTCGCGCTTGATGAAGCGATAGCCGGTGGCATCCCAGGACATCACGGCATTGCGCTTGTTGTCGAGGATGAAGTCGCCGCGATCGGTACGCACCGTCAGGATCGCGTGGCCGCCGCCTGTCTCGTCGATGACGACCGTCAGCAGCAGCGCGCGGCGGGGAAAGCCCGCCTCGACGAGCTGGCGGCGCTTCTCGAGGGCATAATCCTCGCAGTCGCCCGAGCCGTCATAGGGGAAGCCCCAGTGCTCGCTGACGCCCCAATGCTCCTCGTCCGTGATCGGGCGGATGGCCTTGTTGACGCCGAGATTGACGTTCTGGAGCTTGCGCCACATGGCCGGCGTCAATGTCACGCGATCGCTCTCGCGGGTGTTGATCGTGCATTCCTGCGGATGATCGCGGCAGAGCTGGACCCAGCCGATCGGAGCGCGGCTGTCCTCGGCCGTCAGGGCCTGCGGCGAGGGCGCGGGCAGGGCGGCAAGGAGCGTGCTCTTGGCATTGGCCGGAAGGCCCGACAAACAGGCCAAAATGATCGCAAGTCCCAGCCCAATCTTGCGCATATCGAGGTCCCACCGCATTCGTTTAACTCTTTGTTAAGGATCATTTCATGCGTGGGTCTGCTCTTCAATCGAGAAATCGGGCGGCTGCGGGTCCAAATTAAGATATCGTTAACGCTGTGATCGCTTCGCGCCGGCGGCATTGTGCGAAAGACCTCGTTGGGGCTGTCCCGAAAACAGTCAGGGCCGGCCCGAGGGCCGACCCTGACGTTGCGTTCCCGGTCTGGGACGGGGAGGGGTGGGGACGTGACCGGGGTCGCAATCCGTCGCTCCGGGATCGCGGCGTGAGCCCGGCGAGCTGTTCGGATTTCAGATAACTTTCAGCGTGTTGCTGTCACCGTCGGGGACATCGCGCCACCAAGCGACGTCCAGCCGACCCGGTCCTGGCGCTCGCGCTTGATGTAGACGTAGGGGGTCTCGCTCCAGGGGCGCACCTC
>JBIPLL010000747.1:0-4414 GCA_044368425.1 Beijerinckiaceae bacterium | reverse complement strand
TTCAACCCAAACCGAATTTCCAGCGTGCTCGGCATCTCCTCCAGCTCCCCACCCACCGCCGACCCACGAAAAAACAACACCTCCAGCCTCACCCCATCGCGCCGCTTAAACTCCAACTCACTCGCCAGCACACTACTCCCCAGCCCCTGCACCAACCGATTCGAATCAAGATTCCAAAAAAGCTTCACCCCTCACACCCATTGTCAATCTCACAGCCGCGCATAGAACACCGGCCCAAACCGTTGCACCGCCCCCGTCCCCATCACCTCCACCACCTTCTCCGCCGACGACTCCTGCGGCAGATAATCAAAATCCGGATCCGCCTCCGGCAAAGCCCGCCACTCCGGATTTCGATCATCCCCCCACAGCCCCTCCGGCGTCAAAAAAGCGATCACCCCCAGCACCTCATCCCCCGCCGTCATCACCCGCCCCTGCCGCCACACCACCGCCCCACTCAGCGTCACCAGCCGCGCCACCCCCGCCCCATCATAAATCACCGTCGGCGCCACCGTCCAATATCTCGACCCACCACCCTCCGCCATGCCATATCTCGGGCAATCTTGAAAATCCGCCTCATCCACATCCAGCACCTCCGCCCCCACCAGCACCTCACTCCCCGGCCGTCGCCGCCCCAGCCGCCCACCAGGCATCGCTCCACCCATCACCAGCCGCTCCCACGTCCGCACACTCAGCCACGCCACCGCCGGCAGCTTCTCCAGCCCCGCCATCACCCGCCGCAGCGCCGCCTTCGTCAAAGTCACCCGCCTCATACCGGCACACCCTCCTCATACACTTCCGGATTCGGCATCGTCACCGTCATCACCCCATTCACCAGCCCCCCGATCCCCTCCAAATGCGTCACAAACCCACCCGCATCCAGCACCGCCAAAGCCACCCAAGCCACCGACTTCTGCTGCTGGGAAACCACCACCACCGACTCATCCGCCACAGAAAAATCCACCGCCGCCCGCACCGAAACCCCCGGCACAAAGTCACCCTCAAACGCCACCGACACCACCTGCTCCGACCGCTTCAGCACCAGCGGTGCATCCGGATCCGGCTCCCACGTCACCAGCCACTCCACCCGCACCCCCAGCACCCCAGGACTCGGCACTACCACCGGCCCACTCAGCGGCCTCAAAGAAAACCCCTCCCCATCGAACGTCTTGATATAGATCGGCTCCACCGTCACCCCACCCGCCGCCCGACGCGCCTGGCCCGCAAAAAAATACCTCGGCCCCCGCTCCAGCCACTGATCCCCGCCCAACTCCGAAACACTCCACCCCCGCCGCCCCACCACCTTCCCCGCCAGCTTGCGCAGCATCGCCAGCGCACTCCCCACCCTCACAAACGCATGCGGCTTCTGGATCCTCATAGACGCCTCCGAAAGTCAAACATCCAGCGTCAGCACCTGCCCGAAGCGCACCATCAGCACCGGCTTAAACGCCTGAATCGCATCGCTCTCGATCGTCGGCAACTCCACCGTCAACCGAAACTCCGCCGGCAGCTCAAAATTATCAACTGAAGACGCCCGCTGCGCCCACACATAGCCCAGCGTCGGCCCCCGCATCTCCTCCTCACTCAGATCGACATACGCCGGCGGATCATCCGCACTCGTCCCATTCCCCACCACCACCGGCTCCCCACCAAAATCCAGCAAGTTCGGATACAACCGATTCCCCACCAACGAATGTGCCGAAGCATTATCCACCTCCTCCACACTCTCCACCAGTTGCAGCGACCCATCCGCCTGCTCATACAGCCGCAGCTTATCCCCGAACACCCCCATCGCCGCCGCCCCTTGCAGCTCCTCCTTCAGCCTTCCCCATCTCAAAATCCCAGCCATCAGCTAAAAGTCGCCTGCGCATTGTAAACCCAACTCTCCACCACAAAACAAATCGACGTCCCAGGCAAAATATCCACATTCAGATCCGCCAAAGTCCACCCATTCGGCCAGTTCCAAGTGATCTCCTCCGCCGGCAAAGTCAGCGACGGCGCAAACACAAACGGCGCCTGAAAATGCGGCCTGCCGCCCGTCTGACTCGGCACCTGCTTTTGAGGCACCGAAAGCGAAACATAACTCAGCGTGCAGCTACTCCGCCCCCACAGAATATTCGACTTCCTCGGATCCCCCCACCCACCCGGGAAATTGACCGCGATTCCATCCTTACTCATCTCCCGCCCCGCATTCCCCCACCGCACCTTCACCGCATTCTGATTCAGCTGCCCCTTAAACGTGCAATCGTTATGCCAAAAAGAACCATTCACCGGATGCTGCCGCCGCCTCACCGACGTGCAAACCATCGCCCCATTCCCCGGCAAAATCGACCCCCGCACCGCATAATTCTTGTTACTCGAAAGAAACGTCATCGACGCCTCATCGAACCCCTCCTCATTCTCCACCTCCACCCGATCAAAGCTCGCCACCCCACCCAGCACCCCCACCCCCGTCACATCATAAACAAAACAATCCGCCGTCTCCCGCGTCTCGACCGAAGACTGCACCACAAAACCACTCACCCCCGGATACCCCGACCCCGGCGCAAACAACCCCCCCACATCCCGCTGGAACGTCCCCTGGATCTCCTGCAAATCATTCGCCGCCCGCCGAATCCGCCTGTCCGGAAACTCCATATCCGTAACCCCGTGTGTGATGATAGCAGTAGGCGCAGCCATAAAAAAAAATCAAGCAACACTCAGAAGTTCAATTGCCGACGCCATCCGCTCCTGCACCGCCTTCGAATCCGTCGCCACCGCCACCAGCTGCCCCAGATCCTGCCCACGACCCTCCCCGCCCCGCGTCTTCTCCGTCGAAATCAGCGCCTGCCGCTTCCCAAACGCCGCATCCAGCATCGGAGTCTTAGCCCGCGCAAAATTCGGATCCTTTTGATCCGCATAAAAATCATCCAGCCCCCCAAAACCTCTTTCATAAGCCGCCGCCCTCTTTGCGTCTCCTAGTGCCCGCCTTTGCTCAGCCCTGGCCCTCGCCTCATCCCGCCCCCCCTGCTTCGCCCAGGAATACCCCTGGATCCGCCCCGCCTTCTCCGCATCCCCCTCCTCATTCACCTTCTTCTCCAGCCCCGCCTTCTCCCTCGCCATCTCCAGCGCCGCCTTATAAGAAATGTTCAGCGCCTCAGCGATCGACCGCGCATCACGCTTGATGTCCAGTTCCTCCTGCGCCGCCGCCGCCGCCGCATCCTGCCCACTCGCCTTCAGCCTCAAAATCTCCAGCTCCCGCTCCGCATCCGCCCGCGCCACACTCTGCGCCGCCGCCATCGCCGTCGCCGCCCGCGCCTCATTCGCCTGGCGTTCCCGCTCCGCCTCCTGCCGCCGCGCCTCCGCATCGAACGCCGCCTCCGCCTCCTTCGCCTGCCTCGCCTTCTCATCCGCCGCCACCTTCTCCAGCCCCGCCTTCGTCCGCAAAATTTCCAGCTCAATCTCCGCCAGCGCCGTCGCCGCCTCCATCTGCTTCACCTCATCCCCCCGCGCCGCCGCCACCGCCGCTTGCAGCTTCTCCTTCTCCCCCGTCAACCGGATCAACTTTTCCTCCTCCGACTCCCCAAACGTCTCAACCGCCTTCCTCGCTTCATTCAGCCGCCCCCGCGCATCGCCCCGCGCCCGCGCCTCCGCCGCCCGCGCCGCCGCATTCGCCGCTTTCTCCTCCTCCTCCGCCAGCAGCTTCGCATTGGCAATCAACTCATTCTGCGCCTCAGTCGGCAGCGCACTCTGCCGGATCCTCAAAATCTCCCGCTCCAGCCCCAACTGCCGCTCCAGCGCCGCCGCCCCCACCTCATCCCCTCGCAACCGCGCCAGCTTCACCTCCAGCTCATCCCGCGCCATCCCCAGCGACTCCCGAATCAGCGTCGCCCGCGTCTGCTCCAGCGCCACCTCCGCATTCGTCAACTGTTCCCGCCGCTCCGACATCGACGGCCCACCGGTAAAGGTTCCCAGCACCCCCATCGCAAAATTCCCCACACTCCCCGTCAAAGCCCGCGACTCCTCCGCGATCGCCGCCTGCTTCTTCTCCACCTCCCCCAGCAAATCCGCCATCTGCGAAATCGACCCACTCGAAATCACTTTGGCAAGCTCCCCCGCAAACGTCTGACTGCTCGCGATCAACTCCGCGAACGCCTCATTCCCCTTCTGCCCCGCAAACACCAGCGCCCCCGCAATCGCCGCCACACCCCCCACAATCGCCCCACCAGGCCCAAACAAACTCGCAATCTGCGACCCCTGTTGAGCAAAAATTTGCAGCGCATTCGTCCCCATCTGCGCCTGCACCGCAATATCCTGCGCCTGCATCGCAATCTGCCCCGCCGCACCCTTCTGCAAACCCCCACCCCTGCTCATCCCCACCTTACTCAACGCCTTCTCCGACTTCGCCGCCAGCTGCTGCGCAATCCTCTCCGCCTCC
>JBIPLL010000290.1:0-4418 GCA_044368425.1 Beijerinckiaceae bacterium | reverse complement strand
ATGGCGGCAGTGTCGATGTGGCGATAGCCGACCGAGAGCGCATGGGCGACGGCTGCGGCGCAGTCCTCGCCCTTCATTGGCCAGGTGCCGAGGCCGAGTTGCGGAATGCGGGCGCCATTCGCCTCGATGAACGGGGCCATCGGCGCGCGGGCGGGCAGGGCGGTTGAGGTCATTTGCGGTCTCGTCCTTTTGCCTTCAGCGGGTCTTCTCGAAGAGTTCGCGACCGATCAGCATGCGGCGGATCTCGCTTGTGCCGGCGCCGATCTCGTAGAGCTTGGCGTCGCGCAGGAGCCGGCCGGTCGGATAATCGTTGATATAGCCGTTGCCGCCCAGAAGCTGGATGGCGTCAAGGGCCATCTGCGTCGCCTTCTCGGCGGCGATGAGGATGGCGCCGGCAGCGTCCTCGCGGGTGGTCTCGCCCCGGTCGCAGGCTTTGGCGACCGCATAGACATACGCCTTGCAGGCATTCATCGTCACATACATGTCGGCGATCTTGCCCTGGACGAGCTGGAACGTCCCGATCGGCTGGCCGAACTGCTTGCGCTCGTGGATATAGGGCATGACCACGTCCATGCAGGCCTGCATGATGCCGAGCGAGCCGGCTGCCAGCACGGCGCGCTCGTAGTCGAGGCCCGACATCAGCACGTTGACGCCGCGGCCGACCTCGCCCAGCACGTTCTCGTCCGGAACCTCGCAATCCTCGAAGACAAGTTCGCAGGTGTCGGAACCGCGCATGCCGAGCTTGTCGAGCTTCTGGGCGGTCGAGAAGCCCTTGAAGCCCTTCTCGATGATGAAGGCGGTGATGCCACGCGCGCCGGCCTGCGGGTCGGTCTTGGCATAGACGACGAGCGTCTCCGCGACCGGGCCGTTCGTGATCCACATCTTGTTGCCGTTCAGCACCCAGCGATCGCCGCGCTTCTGCGCGTTCGTGCGCATCGACACGACATCCGAGCCCGCGCCCGGTTCCGACATGGCGAGTGCTCCGACATGTTCACCGGAGATCAGGGCGGGCAGGTAGCGGCGCTTCTGGTCGGCATTGCCGTTGCGGCGCAACTGGTTGACGCAGAGATTGGAATGGGCGCCGTAGGACAGTCCGACGGAGGCGGAGGCGCGGGAAACCTCTTCCATCGCCACGCAATGCTCCAGATATCCCAGGCCCGAGCCGCCGTCTTCTTCCGCAACGGTTATGCCATGCAGTCCGAGCTCGCCCATCTTCGGCCAGAGGTCGCGCGGAAATGTGTTGGTCCGGTCGATGTCCTCGGCGCGGGGCGCGATGTCGCTGGCGGCAAAGGCGGCGACGGTTTCGCGGAGCATGTCCGCCGTCTCGCCGAGATCGAAATTGAGGCTTGGGACGCTGTTGCGCATCGACGGCTCTCCGGGCAGGTCACTCCTGCACAGATGTAGCGCATCGCGTGGCGTGACGGCAGGCCCAAGGCGTGGCTGCCCGGTCTGGATCTATTGGGGCAGCCGTCAGGCCCTCTTGACGCCTTCGAGCCAGGTCTCGATGCGGTTGCAGAAACGGCCGGCCTCGCTGTCCATGGTCGTTGCGAGCTGGCGCAGCGTGCCGGTTGCCTCCGCCGTCAGGCCGATCTCGCGGCTGACCTCGGCGGATGCCTGCACGGCTGCCTGCGTCCGGCCGACGGCCTCCTGCATCATGCGTGCAATGTCCTGCGTCGACGCTTTCTGCTGCTTGACTGCCGCGCCAATCGTCATGGCGATGCGCGAGACGTCGGCAAGCTTGGCTGTGACATCAGAAATGGAGCCTGCGGAGGCCTTCACGGCGGCCTCGATAGCGGCGATCTGGGCGCCGATCTCCTGCGTGGCCTGCGCCGTCTGGGTTGCCAGCGACTTGACCTCGGCGGCGACCACCGCAAAGCCGCGACCGGCCTCGCCGGCGCGCGCAGCCTCGATAGTGGCGTTGAGCGCAAGGAGATTTGTCTGCTGTGCGATGCTCGCGATGAGGTCCGTGACCGAGCCGATATGCGAAACGGTCTCCACAAGGCCGTTGATGGTGTGGTGAGCCGCCTGGGCCTGCTCCACAGCCTCCTGCATCGCCATGGCACTGTTGCCGCCGGCGTGGTCGATCTCATCGATGGAAGCGGACAATTCCTCGGCGGCGGCCGCGGTCGCGGCGAAGTCGCGCGAGGTCGCCTCGATTCCGACATTGGTCGACGCGGATGCGGACAGTGCGGTCTGCGCGGCGTGCGCGGTCGTCTCGCAGGCGGCATCGATCCGCGCGACGCTGTCCTTGACGAGATTCGTCATGTCGCCGACGGCGCCTGCAATCTCGGACGTGTTCCGCTCGAGATGGGATTTTCGGGCCTCGAGCGTGGCCCGCGTCTGGATCTGTTCGAGGCCAATGATGTTGAACACGTCCATGAAGACCGCATGGGCGGCGCGCATGAACTGATCGGCAAGGCGCGGTCCGACAACGGGATAACGGGCCCCGATCCGCTTCGTGAGTTCGTCGATCAGGAAAAGGCCGAAAGCGACATGGGTCCGGGCTCCGACCGAGCTGCGATATTCCGCGTCGGTCGTGCTGCGCAGCATGTCGAAATAGGCCGGCGTCATCCCGCGTGCGCAAAACTCGTCAAGCTGAGCCACGACGCAGCGCTCGACCTCGTCGAGATGTTCGGCCACAAAGGCCTTGTAATAGGGGTCGGTGCGCACCCGGCTCGAGAAGCGGCCGACTGCGCGTCCGATCAGACCGGGATCGCTCGCCACGGTCTCCCGCAGCAATTGCCAGTGCCGGTCATCAATCCCGTAGAGCCTGCGACGTGCTTCGATCTGTGGAGTGAGGTCCATCGGCCCTGCCGCCGTGATTCTGTTGCATAGCGACGATAGGTCGGGACAGTTAAGCAAGGCTTTCGATCGCTCACTGTTTCCTGCATCGAAAGCGCGGCGACTGCTGCCGCCATGCACAGGAACGGATCAGCTGCCTGGCCGGGCGCCGCACAGCCCGCGCCGACGCAAGGTCTCGATGTCGCGCGGATCGCAGCCGGTTGCGAGGAAGGTCTGCCAGTCGCGCACCGAACCGGAAAAGACGTTGCGGTCGACATCGCCGACAATGCCTGGCACACGCCCCGTCGTCGTCCATTGCCAGAATGTCCAGCGACGGTTCACGTAGCGCTCGTGCGGCTCGGCTGCGACGCTGCGCAGCCAGAATGCGTAATGGTCGAACTCGGTCGTCCCTTCGAACACGTCCTTGTGGAACGTGATGTCGGTATAGATGATCGGGCGCTTGCCGGTATGGGCCTCGAGTTCGGCGAGCATCAACCGGATCTTTTCCTGCGCCACCTCGCGCGGCACCTTGCGCGGGCAGGTCTTGGAATGGCCGTTCCACTCCACGTCGAGCACCGGGGGCAGGGCGTCGGGATCATTCGGGATGTTGCGCTTGAACCATTCGGCCTGCTCGTGGGCGGGGCGGCACCAATAGACGAAGTGGTAGGCGCCGCGCGGCACTCCCGCCTGTTTCGCCCCGTACCAGTTGTGCAGGAAACGCGGATCGATGTGATCGCCGCCCTCCGTCGCCTTGATGAAGGCAAACTGGGTGCCGGCCGCTCGCACATCGTACCAGTTGATGTCTCGCTGCCAGCGCGACACGTCGATGCCGGCAATCGGGAAATCCCGCGCCTTCTCGACACCGGGATGGGGCCTGGCGTCGCTCTTGGCAGGATACCAGACCGGGCGATCGGCCCCGCAGCCCGCAAGCGCAAGGACACCGAGCGCCAGAGCACCGACATGGAGGATCCGCCGCAGGGGCGTGGAGAAGCGAGGAGAGGTCGCGAGCATCGTCATGAGTACTGGATGCCCGCGCGCGGTTAACGAAGTCTTGACGCGACGCATTTGCGCGGCCGATCGTCGCGCTATGACAACGGCTTAGCGTTAATTCCCGGCCGCGCGGGCTCCCGCTCGCCTTAAGCGGTGTGGCGGCTTTGTGGTCAGCCGAGCGAAAACCACCAGGTTGCGATCCCGAGAAAGGCGAAGAAACCCACGACATCGGTGACTGTCGTCACGAACGTGCCCGACGAGACGGCCGGGTCTGCTCCCCATCGGTCGAGGACGAGGGGCACGGCGACGCCGGCCAGCGCTGCTGCGAGCAGGTTGGCGACCATGGCCGAGCCGATAACGATGCCGATGCCGGGGCTGGCGAACCAGATGGCCGCGATGGCGCCCGTGATGATCGCGAAGGCGGCGCCGTTGATCAGGCCGACCCCCGCCTCGCGCAGGATGAACCGGCTCATGTTCCAGGCGCCCAGTTCGCGGGTCGCCAGTGCGCGCACTGCCACAGTCATCGTC
This sequence comes from Beijerinckiaceae bacterium, assembly GCA_044368425.1. Lineage (GTDB taxonomy): Bacteria > Pseudomonadota > Alphaproteobacteria > Rhizobiales > Beijerinckiaceae > JBIPLL01. The sequence goes on along the minus strand of JBIPLL010000290.1, from coordinate 119 downwards.
TGGGTTGCGGCGTTGCCGCCCTGGCTTGCCACGATCGGTGCCAGCACTGCGAGAGCGACCATCTTTTCGAGGCTCGCCTCGAACAGGCTCATGACCGAGGCGGCGAGGAAAGCCGTGAG
>JBIPLL010000289.1:0-4426 GCA_044368425.1 Beijerinckiaceae bacterium | reverse complement strand
CCGGCCAGGACGGCCGAAGGCGGGCTCTGCGAATCTCACGATGTCCGGCTTCCGACTGCGCACCGCCTTACCCTTTCGCCTTCTCATCGCCCGGGAGAACGTAATCCGCTCCCTCCCACGGGCTGAGGAAATCGAAGTTGCGGAACTCCTGGTTGAGCCGAACGGGCTCGTAGACCACACGCTTCTGCGCATCGTCGTAGCGAACCTCGACGAAGCCCGTCAGCGGGAAGTCCTTGCGCAGCGGATGACCCTCGAAACCGTAATCGGTCAGGATGCGCCGAAGATCGGGATGGCCCGAGAACAGGATCCCGTAGAGATCGTAGGTCTCGCGCTCATACCAGTCCGCCGCCGGGAAAACCGGGATGGCGGATGGTACGGGCGTCTCCTCGTCGGTGCGAACCTTGACGCGGATGCGCTGGTTATGGCGCGGAGACAGCAGATGATAGACGACGTCGAAACGCTCCGCGCGGCCGGGATAGTCCACGCCGCACAGATCGATGAAGTTGACGAACCGGCAATGCGGATCGTCGACGAGGAAACGGAGCGCCTCGACAATCCTGCCCGCCTCCACCTCCACGGTCAGTTCGTCAAAGGCCAGCGTGCCGGTCACGAACCCCGGCAGGGCCGTCGACAGCCGATCATGCAAGGTCGGAGCCCCCGAGACCGGGGTCTGGTGCCCGGCGGGTGCCGCTGCCGCTTCAATAACGCCATCAGACATGACGCTGTCCTTCCTCTCCAACCCGCTCCGGCAATCCGTCAGCGCTCGATGGTGCCGGTGCGGCGGATCTTCTTCTGAAGCAGCAGCACGCCGTAGAGCAGCGCCTCGGCGGTCGGCGGGCAGCCGGGGACATAGATGTCGACCGGCACCACGCGGTCGCAGCCGCGCACAACGGAATAGCTGTAATGATAGTATCCGCCGCCATTGGCGCATGAGCCCATGGAGATGACGTAGCGCGGCTCGGGCATCTGGTCATAGACCTTGCGCAAGGCGGGCGCCATCTTGTTGGTCAGCGTGCCGGCGACGATCATGACGTCCGACTGGCGCGGGCTGGCGCGGGGCGCGAAGCCGAAGCGCTCCACGTCGTAGCGCGGCATCGACATCTGCATCATCTCGACCGCGCAACAGGCGAGGCCGAATGTCATCCACATCAGCGAGCCGGTGCGCGCCCAGGTGATGAGATCGTCCGTCGAGGTGACGAGGAAACCCTTGTCGGCAAGTTCGCTGTTGAGCTCGACGAAAAACGGGTCGGTCGCGCCAACAGGCTTGCCTGTCGAGGGATCGACGAGGCCCTTGGATTGCGGTGCAACGAGCGTGCTCATGCTCACCTCACGGGCTGGAGGGTCAGTCCCATTCCAGCGCTCCCTTGTTCCACTCGTAGACGAAGCCGACGGTCAGGACGCCGAGGAACACCATCATCGACCAGAATCCGGCCCAGCCCAATTCGCCATAGGCCACAGCCCACGGGAACAAAAAGGCAACCTCAAGATCGAAGATGATGAAAAGAATGGCGACGAGATAGAAGCGCACATCGAACTTCATGCGCGCATCGTCAAAGGCGTTGAAGCCGCATTCATAGGCCGAAAGCTTCTCGGGGTCGGGCTTGCTGAAGGCGACGGCAAACGGCGCAATCAGCAGGACGAGGCCGATGACCAGCGCCACGCCGATGAAGATCACCAGCGGGAGATAATCATTCAGCAGGTTTGGCAATCCAGCGCTCATGGCTCCCGTCCTTCCTGGCATCCGCATCCTCAGGACCGTCTCGTTCTACCGTGACCCGAGCAGCAACCAGGACTGGATGCCATCGACCCGGCAGGAGACGCCCGAGATCGCTGATTTGAACGACGCTAAACAGTGCGGGACGCTTATCGCAGGTGCACAAGGGTGGCAAGCACATCAGTGCCGCATTCGGGGCAGCTCTGGCGGGCGCGCCATGCAGACCCGGGTCAAAAAGCGCTTGAAAGGGCGTCCTTTGCTGGCGCGACGCTGGCCGGTGGGCAAGATGTTCAACGATTGTCGATGATTCGGACGGGAGCCTCGGATGGCCAATATCGAACTGAGCGGCCCGTGCCGTCCTCTGGTCGCCATAGGGCGTGCATCGGTGCTCTTTGCGGCGCTCGCTGTCGCGGATCCCGTCATGAACCCGGCCAAGGCACAGGACGGCAACGATGTGTCGCGGCTGACATGCGCCCAGTTCCTTCAGTTGCGCCAATCCGACCGCGAACAGCTCCTCGTCTGGCTGGCAGGCTATTATGCAGGCGGCGCCCAGCGTCCGATCATCAATGGACGCCTGCTGACGGAATCGGCGGGCGCGATCGACACCCTCTGCCGCAACAGCCCGGCCGCGCCGATGATCGGCGACCAGATGCGCGCGGTGATCACGGGACTGCCCGCCAATGGCGGTCAGGGCGCCCAGGGCGGCATCGTGGTGCCTAGCCAGTCGCAGGCCGCTCCTGCGGTCCCTGCGCCACCGGCCTCCGCTCCGTCGGCGGCGCCCGTTCCAAACCGGCCGCAACCGCAGCCTTGAACCGGCCAATTCAAGCGCGGGTCACCACTGGTTCGGAGTTTTTCAGATGCTGAACGGGAGGGCGTCGCACGCATTCGTGTGAGCACGTCAAGCGCGACAATGTGACGAGCCGGGTAGCGACCCGACCTTGGTCTATGCCAGCGCATGCCTCGCCATCACGGGCAGAGGAGCCGACGCAAAAGCGTCTTGACTTCAGTGACATCGAAGGAAGAAGTGGCGCGGGCGACGGGGCTCGAACCCGCGACCTCCGGCGTGACAGGCCGGCACTCTAACCGACTGAGCTACGCCCGCGCATCGGTGCCGACTGGCGATCACCGAAGTGAGCGTGGGGATAAAGGCGCCCCGCCCCCCTGTCAAGCGCTGGTTGGGGAGAATGATGGCGAAGCACAGAAACCTGTCGAAAGCGCCGTCAGCGGCCGGCCAGGACATAGGCATAGCTGGCCATCGTGGGCCAGTTCAGGCACTCGAAGGCCCTCTGAAGGCCGTTCGACACTTCGCGCAGCCCAGTGATCTTCGCGGAAATGGTGGGCGGTGAGAGATTCGAACTCCCGACCTACTGGGTGTAAACCAGCCGCTCTAACCAGCTGAGCTAACCGCCCGTCGCGCAACAGCGCGCAAGCCGGTCACTTAGCGCAAGGCCGGCCGGTTTTGAACCGATATTTCGCCTGTTAGGGCCAAGCAAATGAAAACCCCGGCCGAAGCCGGGGTTCTCGTGTCATCTGCCGATGGACTCAGTGGGCAACCAGACCGGCTGCTTCATCTTCGCCCGTGACAGGCAAGGGGAGCTTGCGGTCAGCCGCGTCGGCGTCCCATTCAATCGCAACGGGCTGGCGCACGAGGGCGTGTGCAAGCACCTGGTCCATGCGCGAGCAAGGCACGATCTCGAGCCCGTTCTTCACGGAATCGGGAATCTCCGCGAGGTCCTTGGCATTCTCCTCGGGAATCATGACCTTGGTGATGCCGCCGCGAAGTGCCGCGAGAAGCTTCTCCTTGAGGCCACCGATCGGCAGCACCCGCCCGCGCAACGTCACCTCGCCCGTCATCGCCACATCGCGCCGCACCGGGATGCCGGTGAGGACGGAGATGATGGCGGTGGCCATGGCGATGCCCGCCGACGGACCATCCTTGGGCGTCGCACCTTCCGGCACGTGCACGTGGATGTCGCGCTTCTCGAAGAGCGGCGGCTCGATGCCGAAATCGACAGCACGCGAGCGGACATAGGAGGCCGCCGCGGAAATCGATTCCTTCATCACGTCGCGCAGGTTGCCGGTGACGGTCATCTTGCCCTTGCCGGGCATCATGACGCCTTCGATGGTCAGGAGTTCCCCGCCCACCTCCGTCCAGGCCAGACCGGTGACGGCACCGACCTGATCCTCGGTCTCCGCCTCGCCATACCGGTATTTCGGCACGCCGAGGAAGTCCGGCAATGTCGCGGCTGTGACCTCGACCGCCTTCTTCTTCGCAACAAGGATCTCCTTCACCGCCTTGCGGGCGAGGTTGGAAAGCTCACGCTCGAGATTGCGGACGCCCGCCTCGCGCGTGTAGCGGCGGATGAGGAGGAGAAGCGCCTCGTCGTCGATGCTCCATTCCTTCGCCGTCAGGCCGTGCTTCTTCACCGCATTCGGGATGAGGTGCTTGCGCGCGATCTCGGCCTTTTCCTGCTCGGTATACCCGGCGATACGGATCACCTCCATGCGGTCCAGAAGGGCCGGCGGAATGTTGAGCGTGTTCGCCGTCGTCACGAACATCACGTTCGACAGGTCGTAGTCGACCTCGAGGTAATGGTCGTTGAACGACTGGTTCTGCTCGGGGTCGAGAACCTCGAGCAATGCCGACGATGGATCGCCGCGGAAGTCCATGCCCATCTTGTCGATCTCGTCGAGCAGGAAGAGCGGGTTGGA
>JBIPLL010000105.1:0-7494 GCA_044368425.1 Beijerinckiaceae bacterium | reverse complement strand
GTCCTTCTTCTCCTTGACCTCGACCTCGGTCGAGCCGCCGACGCGGATCACGGCGACGCCGCCAGCCAGCTTGGCCAGCCGCTCCTGCAGCTTTTCCTTGTCGTAGTCCGAGGTGGTGTCCTCGATCTGGCGCTTGATCTGGCCGATGCGGGCCTCGATGCCGTCCTTGGCGCCGGCGCCGTCCACGATGGTGGTGTCGTCCTTGGTGATCGACACCTTCTTGGCGCGGCCCAGCATTTCGAGGGTTACGTTTTCGAGCTTGATGCCGAGGTCCTCGGAGATCAGCTCACCGCCGGTCAGGATGGCGATGTCCTCGAGCATGGCCTTGCGGCGGTCGCCGAAGCCCGGAGCTTTGACGGCCGCGACCCGCAGGCCGCCGCGCAGCTTGTTGACCACCAGGGTGGCCAGGGCTTCGCCTTCGACGTCTTCAGCGATGATCAGCAGCGGACGGCCCGACTGGACAACGGCTTCCAGCACCGGCAGCAGCGGCTGCAGCGAGGAGAGCTTCTTCTCGAACAGCAGGATCTGCGGGTCCTCGAGAACGGCCTCCATCTTGTCGGCGTTGGTGATGAAGTAGGGCGACAGGTAGCCGCGGTCGAACTGCATCCCCTCGACGACGTCGAGTTCGGTCTCGGCGGTCTTGGCTTCCTCGACGGTGATGACACCCTCGTTGCCGACCTTCTGCATCGCCTCGGAGATCATCTTGCCGACGGAGACGTCACCGTTGGCCGAGATGGTGCCGACCTGCGCGACTTCCGCGTTGGACGTGACCTTCTTGGAATTCTTCTTGAGGTCCTGCACGACGGCTTCGACGGCCATGTCGATGCCGCGCTTGAGGTCCATCGGGTTCATGCCGGCGGCAACGGCCTTCGAACCCTCGCGGACGATGGCCTGGGCCAGAACGGTCGCGGTGGTGGTGCCGTCACCGGCATGGTCGTTCTGACGGGACGCGACTTCGCGAACCATCTGGGCGCCCATGTTCTCGAACTTGTCAGCAAGTTCGATCTCCTTGGCGACGGTGACGCCGTCCTTGGTGATGCGGGGAGCGCCGAACGACTTCTCGATCACGACGTTGCGGCCCTTGGGGCCCAGCGTGACCTTCACGGCATTGGCGAGGATGTCCACGCCGCGCAGCATCCTGTCGCGCGCATCGGTGGAGAATTTGACTTCCTTGGCAGCCATCTGTGTCTTCCTTCAAACGGGGTTGCGGCAGAAGCGGCGCGGACCGGACGATCCGCCGGCCGCCGTGCCAGCGTTATGGCGTGGGCATGGCCGCGGGAGCCGCGGCCTGCGACCTGGATCAGGCCGCCTTCTTGCCCGAAGTCTTTTCCTCGACGACGCCCATGATGTCGGACTCCTTCATGATGAGGAGGTCCTGGCCGTCGATCTTGACCTCGGTGCCCGACCACTTGCCGAACAGGACGCGGTCGCCGACCTTGACGTCGAGGGGAACGAGCTTGCCGCTCTCGTCGCGGGCGCCGGAGCCCACCGCCACGATCTCGCCCTCCTGGGGCTTCTCCTTGGCGGAATCGGGGATGATGATGCCACCCTTCGTCTTTTCCTCGCTCTCAAGGCGACGGACGACGACGCGGTCGTGCAGCGGACGGAAAGCCATTGTCGAGTTCCTCTGCTTCGAAATGGAAGGCCCTGCCCCCAAAGGCGACAGTGGCCGGATCGCTAGCACTCACCCAAGAGGAGTGCCAACGCTGGCGTCGAGATAGGAACGGATCGTGGCGGAGTCAAGGCCGGGAGAGTCGAGGCCGGGACCGACGAGGCAGGTGGAGTCCCGTCATCGGACGGCGGCCCGCTCGCTTCGCTGCCTGTCCTTTCGCGCCAAACGCGGGACAACGACGCGTTCGCGGCAGCTCTAGCGCCGCGTCAGGATGAGGGCGCCCGCGATGATGAGCAATGCACCTGCATAGGTTTCCAGGGATGGCCTTTCCCCGAAGAAGGTAAACCCGAGAATGCTCGCCCAGACGAGAGCCGTGTATTCGACCGGCGCCAGGCGGGAGGCAGGCGCGCGGGCAAAGGCAGATGTCAGCAGGAGATGACCGGCGACGCCGAGAATGCCCGCGCCCATGAAGGCGGCATAGTCGGCGAGGTCAGGGCTCGACCACCAGAACATGGCGGGCAGCGCAAGCACCAGAGCGGGGCCGGCATTCTGCGCGAAGACGATGATCGAGGGATGCTCCTTCAGCGCGATGCGGCGCAGGAGCACGAGGTTGAAGGCGTAGGCGATGGCCGAGACCAGGGCCGCCGCCACGCCGTCCAGCGCGCCCGTGACCTCCCCGGTCAGGCGCGGCCAGGTCATCACGAGCATGCCGGCGAGACCGGCTGCGAGAGCCGCGAGAATGGCGGGGTTCAGGCGCTCCTTCAGCAGGAGCACGCCGAAGATCGCGACAAAGACCGGCGCGAGGAAAGCGAGAGCCAAGGCCTCGGCCAGCGGCAGCGCGTCCACGGAATAGAAGAAGGTCGAGGCGGTCAGCACGACCACCGGCACGCGCAGCGCATTGGCCCTCAGGCTGTCGCGCGTCGGGAAGGCCGGCCGCGCGATCGCGATCGCCACGGCCGCCACGATGGAACCGGCCACGAAACGCAGGAAGACGGCCACCCCGAACGGGTGCTCGATCATCTGGGCCTTGACCACGGCGTCCATTCCGGTGAGCAGGAAAATCCCGAGCGCGGCCCGGATCAGGGCCTCGATCATGATCTGGCGCAGCTCATGCGAGGATCGGCCAGTCGGAAGACAACGCAGCGCAATTGAAGACCTGTGACACGGTCGGCGGGCGGCCTGATTAGCGCAAGCCCGCCTTCGGCGCGAGGCAAAACCGCCCCGGCGGGCCACCGGCAGGCCGGGCTTAGGAGATTGTTGGGAGCGTGCAGGTTATCGAGGGCGGGCGGATGGGCCGCGGAGGAGACGTGCGGCGCGGCGATGGGCATCATCCTCACCTTCGCCCTGAATGCGGCGCTGAACTTCGTGCTGGGGCTCCTGGTCGCCAAGGCGCTGGGGCCCGCCGAATTCGGCGTCTATGCGCTGATCCTTGCCATCGGCCTTGTCGTGGCGACGCTCGGCTTCGACTGGATCAAGCTGTCTGCGACGCGCTTCTACGGCGACAGGACACGGCAGGCGGAGCCGGGGATCCGCGCCACGCTCGACGCCTGCCAGACGGGGCTTGCGCTGCTGCTTGGTGCAGCCGCGCTGGCGCTGGTCCTGCTGGGAGTCGATCCCGGCCTACCGGCGACACTGGCGGCACTTGCCGCCCTGATGGGGATCGCGGCCGGCCTGTTCGAATATCGCGCGGCGCTGGCGCGGGCCCGCTTTCTCGACCGGATCTACATGCTTCTGGTCGTCCTCAAGAACGGGCTCGGCTTCGTGCTGATGCTGACCGGGGCCTTCCTGTTCGCAGATGCGCGGCTCGTGATTCTCGGCAATGTGCTGGCGGTCGCAGCGGCGCTCGCTCTGACCCATCGCGCGCTCAGCGACAGGGATGTCCGGGAAGCCGGCGACGCCCGCGTTCAATGGGCGCGGGTTCCGCAATTCCTGTCCTATTCCCTGCCGCTGGTGGGCGCCAATCTCGTCTTCCAGGTGCTGCCGCTGCTCAGCCGGGCGGTGGCGGTCGGCGCCTTCGGGTTCGCCGAAGCAGGACTTCTGTCGCTGCCGGCCGATATCGGCCTGCGGCTCGTGGCCTCGGTCGGCTCGGCGCTGGATGTGTTCCTGTTCCAGCTCGCGGTGCGGCGCGAGGCGCAGGGCGGTCTGGCAGCGGCTCAGGAACAGGTGCGGCGCAACCTCGTTTTGGTCACCGGGATCCTTCTGCCGCTGGGTGCGTGGATGTGGCTTGTGGCGCCGGCCTTCGAGGCGCTCGCAGTGCCCGCCGCCTTCCGGGGCGCCTTCCTCACCTATCTCGCGTGGCTCCTGCCGGGCTTCCTGGCGCTCGGGCTCGTGCAATATGCGATCAATCCCGTCTTCCAGATTGCGCGCACGACACGACCGATCCTGCTCGCGGCCCTCACCGGGCTGGCGGTCAATGGCGGACTCGTCCTCCTGCTGCCGCGACTGATGGGGCCGGCGGGCATCGTCGCGGCGCAGAGCGCGGGACTTGTTGCGACATTCCTTGTTGCGCTGGCGCTTGCGGTGCGGCTGATGCCGCTCGTCTCACGCAAGCGCGACCTCGTGGTCATCGTCGCCGCCACGCTGGCCTGCCTCGGGCTCGCGCCATGGCGGGACGGTCCGGCGCTGGCCAGTCTCGCCGGGCTGACGCTGGCAACCGGCACGATCGTGGCCGGTGCGCTGCTCGCCTTCGACGTCGCCGGCATTCGGGGCATCGGACAGCAGCTCCTCGACCGGATCAGGATGCGATCTGTTCCAAAACGTGAAAAGTGATGCTCCGTATCCTCTACTTTCGCCACAAATGAGTTGGGTTTACCCCTGATGTCAGGCCGCCAGGCGCGGCAGACCGGGGAGACAGCCATGACCAGCCAGCAGGGCATTACCATCAAGGGCCAGATGGGCCCGCGTTTCGATGAAATCCTGACGTCCGATGCCCTCGCCTTCCTCGCCGACCTGCATCGGCGGTTCGACGCCACGCGCCGTCGGCTCCTGACCCTGCGCATGGAGCGCCAGAAGCGCCTCGATGCGGGAGAGATCCCCGACTTTCTGCCTGAAACGGCTCATATCCGTGACGGTGACTGGCAGGTTGCGCCCGTTCCGGCCGATCTGCTCGACCGGCGCGTCGAGATCACCGGTCCCGTCGACCGCAAGATGATCATCAATGCCCTCAATTGCGGGGCCAAGATGTTCATGGCCGATTTCGAGGATGCGTCCTCCCCGACCTTCGCCAACATGATCGAGGGCCAGATCAACCTGAAGGATCGCTGGCAGGACCGGATCGATTTCACCGACGCCACGAGCGGCAAGGCCTACACGCTCTCCGCCAGTCCCGCGACGCTCATCATCCGGCCGCGCGGCTGGCACCTGCCGGAGGCGCATATCCTCGTCGATGGCGAGCCGATGGCCGGCAGCCTCGTCGATTTCGGCCTGTATTTCTTCCACAATGCCCGCGCGATGGTCTCGCGGGGCGTGACGCCCGCCTTCTACCTGCCCAAGCTCGAATCCCATCTCGAGGCCCGGCTGTGGAACGACGTCTTCGTGCATGCACAGGAAGCGCTGGGCCTCGGCAAGGGCACGATCCGCGTCACCGTCCTCATCGAGACGCTGCCGGCCGCCTTCGAGATCGACGAGATCCTCTATGAGCTGCGCGAGCACATTGCGGGGCTCAATTGCGGCCGCTGGGACTATATCTTCTCGTTCATCAAGCGGCTGGGCAAGAACCCGCGCTTCCTGACGCCGGACCGCTCGGTCATGGTCATGGGCAAGGCGTTTCTCGGCGCCTATTCGCTGCTCGTCATCAAGACCTGCCACAAGCGCGGCGCCTTCGCCATGGGCGGCATGGCGGCGCAGATCCCGGTCAAGAACAACCCGGCTGCCAACGAGGCCGCCTTTGCCAAGGTGCGCGCCGACAAGGAGCGCGAGGCAGGCGACGGCCATGACGGCACCTGGGTCGCCCATCCTGACCTCGTGCCCGTCGCGATGGAGGTGTTCAACCGGCTGATGCCCAGCCAGAACCAGGTGAACCGCCTGCGGGACGACGTGAACGTCACGCGCGACATGCTGCTCGAGGTGCATCAGGGTGCGCGCACCGAGGGCGGCCTGCGCGAGAATATCCGCGTCGGCGTGCAGTATATCGAGGCCTGGCTCAGGGGCCGGGGCGCGGTGCCGCTCTACAACCTGATGGAAGATGCGGCGACAGCCGAGATCTCGCGCGCCCAGATCTGGCAATGGCTGTTCCACAAGGCTGCGCTCGACGACGGGCGGACCGTGACGCCTGACCTGTTCAAGGCGGTGCTCGCCGACGAGATGACCAAGGTGCGCGATGCCATCGGCGCCGCGACCTATGATGCCGGCCGGTTCCCCGAGGCGGTGTCGCTGTTCGAGACCATGTCGCTTGCCCGCGACTTCGAGGAATTCCTGACGCTGCCGGCCTATCGCCTGCTCGATTGAGCGGCACGGCTGCGATGATGCCGACAGGGGCCGTCCTTCGGGGCGGCCCTTTTTCGTCAATCGGGCCGGTCCAGCGAACGGTCGTGCATTGCCGGACATGCTTTTGGCAGGACATCCTTTTGATAGAGAAGAGGCTATAAATGCACGCCGCGCATGTCTAGCACTCAGTATGACGGACACGGAATCGATATATCCAGCTGTTTCATGTTATTTGCTCGGCTTTCCTGCGCTTCCCCTTCAAATAATGCGGCTCATGCGGCCGGGATAATCTTGAATGACCGGGAAGCACTTCCCATCTGCCGAAGCGACGGCACGGAGCCGGCGCCCGATGCGCGTTCCGTGCCCGGCCAGATCCCGGCCACGCCACAGGAGGAACGAGCATGAACCCCCAGGAACGCGACGTTATCGGCGGCATTTTCGAACGCTTGAAGCAGGTGGAAGGCCAGCCGCGCGATCCCGAGGCAGAGAAGTTCATTGCCGAGCAGATCGCCCGGCAGCCCTATGCGCCCTATGCGATGGCGCAGTCGATCTATGTGCAGGAGCAGGCCCTTCTGCAGCTCAATGCGCAGGTCGAGGAGTTGCGGGCCGAGGTTGAGCAGATGCGCTCCCAGCCGCCGCAGCGGTCGGGCGGGTTGTTCGGCGGTCTGTTTGGCGGCGGCCAGCCCTCCGCTCCCCCGCCGCGTCCGGTGCAGCGGCCGATGCAGGGCTCCGGCATGATGCCGGGCGCGATGGCCGGCGGCATGCAGCGGCCGGGCATGCCCGGTACACCTGGCGCGCCCGGCTTCGGCCAGCAGGCGCAGCCCGGCCCGTGGGGGGCACAACGCCCTGCCGGCGGCGGCTTCCTGCAAGGCGCGATGGCGACGGCGGCCGGCGTGGCGGGCGGCATGGTGCTCGGCAATATCCTGATGAACGCCATGTCAGGTGGCGGCGAGGCCCAGGCTGCCGATGCGGGTGCCGGCGCCGATCCGGCGGGTGCCGAGGCCCAGCCGGCCTCCTATGAGGATCCGGGACAGAGCTTCGAGGATCCCGGCATGGATGCCGGCGGCGGAGACGAGTGGGCGTAAGCCCCGCGTGATCGCTGAAGGACACAGAGGCCCCGCTCCCGCGGGGCCTTTTCTTTCGCTCTCGGGGAAGCATGGACCCCGGCCGCGCCCGGTGCGACCCTGCCGGCCCGAATCAAAGCCGGAGCTTCGCACCTTGACCGACCCGATGCCGCCCGCGCCGCATGACGTCCCGCCCGATAACGGCGCACAGCGCCTGTCGCCGGCCTTCCGGCTTGCTGCCATGGACCAGGATTTCCTGCTGGGCGACAGCATGCGCGGCGCCCGCTTCATGCTGGAATATGCCAAGGCGGAAGAGGCGCTGCGCGCCTGGGGCGTGCGCTCGACGGTCGTGATGTTCGGCTCGGCCCGGGTGCGGCCGCTGGCTCCGGGTGT
>JBIPLL010000270.1:0-4767 GCA_044368425.1 Beijerinckiaceae bacterium | reverse complement strand
GGCCGATGCGCGCAGGATGCGTCAGGCGGGCTGGTATGAGGGCGCGCGCGCGCTCGCCCGCCGCGTTTCGCTCGAAGGCGGGGCCTTGCTCGATCATGGCGAGACCCGCGACAATGTCGTGGCAACAGGCGGCGGGCCGGGCATCATGGAGGCCGCCAATCGCGGCGCCGCAGAGGCCGGCGCGCCGTCGATCGGCTTCAATATCACGCTCCCGCACGAGCAGGAGCCCAATGCCTATTCGACGCCGGAACTGACCTTCAACTTCCACTATTTCGCGATGCGCAAGATGCATCTGGCGATGCGGGCGGCGGCTCTCGTCGTGTTTCCCGGCGGCTATGGCACGCTCGACGAATTGTTCGAGCTCCTTACGCTGCGCCAGACCGGGAAGATGCACCCGATCCCGATCGTCCTCTACGATTCAGGCTATTGGCGCGACCTCATCCGCTTCGAGCGCATGGCGGATGAAGGGCTGATCGCGCCGGCCGACCTCGACATGTTCGCCATGGCCGACGACCCGGACGCGGCCTGGCAGGCGCTCGTGCGCCTGGGGCTCGCGCTGCCCGATGCCTCGAGGCTCGCGCCGCTCTAGCCGGGCGCGTCAGATGACGATGACGCGAGTGCCCACGCCGACGCGCCCGTAGAGGTCGATCACGTCGTCATTGGTCATGCGGATGCAGCCGGAGGATACGGCCTGCCCGATCGTGTGCGGCTCGTTGGTGCCGTGGATCCGGTAGAGCGAGGAGCCGAGATAGAGCGCGCGGGCGCCGAGCGGATTGTCCGGCCCGCCTTCCATGAAGCGCGGCAGGTCGGGGCGTCGCTTGAGCATCTGCGCCGGCGGGCGCCAGTCGGGCCATTGCGCCTTGCGCGTCACGGTCTTGGCACCGGCCCATTCGAAGCCTGGACGCCCGACGCCGATGCCGTAGCGCAGCGCCCTGCCGCCCGGCTGGACGAGATACAGGAACTTGTTGGGTGTATCGATGACGACGGTGCCCGGCCGGTGCGGCCCGTCATAGGCCACTTCCTGCCGCCGGAAGCGTGGATCGAGGGCGCGCGCGATCGGCCGCACATCCTCATCCACGCGCTGGTCGTTGAGACCCGCCACCTGACGGCCGCGCGGTGCAGGGCGCTCGCGCAGGGTCTGTCCGAGCATCGGATCGACGGGTTCGGCATAGGGGATGTTGCGGGCGAGCGAGCGACCCGGCATGCCGGGACCGGTTCCAGGCGTCCTGGCCTCGCGCGGCTCGTTGTAGATCGCGCCGCGGCGGGGCGTCGGATCGCGGCCGGTCATCAGCATCTCGATGAAGCCCCCGCCATAGGAGCCCTGCCGGGCGGCCACCGCCTGCTCCGGGCCGAGGCCGGACACGACACGGGGCCGCGTCGAGCCCGTCACCTGCGGGTCGAGGGCGGCCGTCGCCTGCTCCAGGGACTGGGCCCGAACAGGAGCCGAAAGCGAAAGGGCGCCGGCGAGCGCCAGGGCCGCGATCCAGATGCCGGGCGTGGCGGAGGGGCAAGCGGCTGCGGCGAAAGCCTGTCTGGCGGAAAGCGGGTTGCGCGTCACGAGAGGCCACCTTCTGGTGCAATGGTCCGGCGGACGGCAAAGCGTCCTTGCACCGACTGTGCGGCAGGCCCGGAAGCGAATGGTGAATCGGGCGCCCCGCCGAATGCGGCAAATCCGTGGATTGCCGGAATTCCGGAGTTAACCTTACCCAGAGCCTGAAAAAGCAGCCTGAAACGGCATTTCGCTTAACAAACACGCAAGTCTTTACAGGCATGGTCGGTGACATTGTTCTCCGACGGACACCGCATGAAGCCCTTCCGCATCGAAAGTGCTCCCGTCCCGCTCCGACGGCGACCGGCAGGCTGGCCGGATGGGCCGCTTCGCGAGGTCTCGCTGCGAGAGGTCTCGCCGCAGTCGTTCTCGAGCGAGCCGACCGCGCGTGATGTGCCGGGCGAAGGCGAGCGTGCACTCATCCGCAGCGAATTGCTGGCGATCGGCGCCGAGACATGCACGGCAGCTTTGCGCATCCTGTCGATGACGGAGCAGCTGACAGAGCTGCTGCACGCCCATGGGCTTGGCGAACAGGCCGATCCCCTCGTGGTTGAGCTGTTCGAGGCCTGCAGCTTTCAGGACCTGACCGGTCAGCGCGTCGGGAAGATCCTCGCGCTCATGGAGGGGCGACCGGTACCGGGGACGGTCCCGACGCCGCCATGTCCGGATGCCGGGCCGGCACCCGGCATGCTCAATGCGCCGGCTCCGCCCTCGCCTCCCCAGCCGCCTGTTGCAAGCGACGCTGAGGATCTTGGCCGCAGCCTGATCAACGGGCCGCGCGTGGCCGGCGCCACAGGCCACATGGACCAGTCGGATATCGACGCCATGTTCGACTGAAGACGCTCAGGCGCGGCGCAGGAACGAGCGGAACGGCAGGCGCTCCGGCTTCTTCTCGGGCGCCGGAGCGGGTGCCGGTGCTGCCGCAGGCTCGGGCGCGAGGATATCGGGCCTCACGGGGCGCGGGACGGCAAAGACCAGCCCCTGCGCCAGCACGACGTCATAGTCGAGAAGCTCACGCACCTGCGCCTCGTCCTCGACCTCCTCGACGATCAGCGTGATCCCGGCGCGGGCGAAAAGTGCCGCGAGGTCGGTGCGCTCGATGTCGAAGCCCATCACGCCGGGATTGAGTAGTGCCCGGGCCGACAGCTTGAGGAAGCGCACGCCCCGGGCCGCGAGCGCAGCGGGGTCAAGACGCGAGTCCGTCACCGCCTCGATGCAGTAGCGGATTCCGGATTGGGTCAGATCCCGCAGGGCCTGAATGGTCTCGATGTCGAGCGAGCGCCATGTTCCCTGGGCGATCGTGACGACGAGGCGCTGGGCGAGTTCGCTGTTGCGGGCGACAAGTTCACGCAGGGCGGCGAGCGAGCCGGGCGCGCCGAGGGCGGCTGCGCTGAGGTGGCAGGCGACCAGGATGTTCGGATCGCGGGCCGCGAGATGGCGGGCGATCTGGAAGGTGCGCGCCAGCATCCGCTCGTCGAATGAGGCGGCGAGGCCTTGCCTTGCGAGCACGCCAACAAATTCGGACGGCGCCAGCACCTCGCCACTGGACAGGCGCAGCCGGCCGAGGATGTCGTAGATGAAGGACTTGCGCTGCGGGAGGCGAACGATCGGCTGGAGATGAACCTCCACGCGGTCGTCGACGAGAGCCGCCACGATGGCTTCCTGCCGCTCCCGGCTGGCGATGTCGCTCTCGCGGTCGCGTCGCCCGACGGCAAGTTGCGCGAGCGCATCGTCAATTCCGCCGGGTGCTGACTGGGGCGCCGATGCGGGCGGCGGCGGGGGCGACAAAGGTTCGGCGGCGGGCGCGACAGGCTGGGCGGCAGGCTGCCGTATGGCAGGCTTCGCAGCCGTCTGCGCAGAAGACGGCGCGGGCTGGGGTGCCGCGGGCTGGGGTGCCGCCTGGCGCGGCGCCGTTGCGGGCCGTTGTGCTGGCTGGCCTGCCCCCTGCGCGACCGAAGCGGCAGGCGCGGAAGACGTGGTGCGGGCCTGCAAAGCTGCCTGGATGGCGCCCTGGGTCGCCTGAACCGCACCGTGCGTCGCCCGCAGGTCACGGTCGAGCCGCTCCAGACTGCGATCATGCTGCGAAACCGTGTCTGCCAGGTCCTTCATCAGACCGCCGAGCAGGCCGATCTCGGCCGTCAGTTCGGCAATCGTATTGTCACGCTGCGAAGGCGCGGCATGGGGCGCAACGCGCTGCTCAAGCGCGCGCTGCAGGCCGGACATGCGCGAGTCGAGCGCGGTCAGGCGGGCCATGGCAATGTCGAGATCGGACGCGGCCTTTCGTGCCTCGGCGCGGGCGGCACCGATCCGGCTGAGCGCGAAGGCGGCGAGCGCAAAGCCGACAATGGCGATCCCGGCCCCGACGAGCATGGCCGGCGACATGAGCGCCGCGATGCGTCCGAAAAGATCACCCGTGACCGCCAGAACCGCGAGCGCCGCCGACGCCAGGCAGGCAAGCCCGATCCAGATGCCGGGCAGCAGCCGGCCCGCCCGCCTCGCCCGCGACATGGCCTGCGACGAGATGGCCCGCGACATGGACACTCCATCTGATGGCGAATCAGCCCCTCGATTCGCTGCTGCGTTCATGCCACGGGCCGCAATTCACGCAAAGCGCGGCGGGGTCTGCCTGTCGTCGTCCGACAGGCGCGAAACCCGGACCTGCACGGTTCGGGCTTGCCGTGGGCAGCGCGCGGCGTAACTGATGGAGTTCATCCGCTACAGGAGACGCCAATGAGCGAAGCACAGGTTCTCGACCTCGCCGTGAAGGGCATGGACTGCCAAGGCTGCGCCAATGCGGTCAAGCGCACGGTGGCGCGCCTTGATCCGGAGGCGCAGGTCAGTGTCGATCTGGCAGCCGGTCGCGTTCAGGCCCGCACCACGGCTGCCGCCGACGAGGTGATGACCGCGCTGACGCGTGCGGGCTATGCCGCGACGCGGGCCTGAGGCCGGTTAAGCCGGATTTTACCTTATCGCAGCGCAACCTGGCTCGATCACACGACCGGCTGGCGGTTGTAAGGGTGATGTAACGGTTCCCGAAGCAACAGTGCAACGTTGCTCAACGGGAGCTTGCCGCGATGATGAAGAATGTCGAAGGCCGACCAGCCGGCCGGCTGCACGGCGCCGCTATCAGCGTGGCGGCCGCCTTCATGCTGCTGGCCGGGCAGGCGCGGGCCGGAGACATCACCTATCAGCCGGTCAATCCGTCCTTTGGCGGGTTT